>JALOLM010000066.1 GCA_025455985.1 Candidatus Nanopelagicales bacterium
GCGACGATGTACAGGGGGCTGCGGGCCAACTTGATGTCGTTGTGCAGGAACGCGTTGTACAACTCCCAGACGGCGACCAGGATGGCGGCGGTGACCAACACCGCGAACAGGTACTTGTAGAAGGCCAGCGTCGCGATGATGAGCGCGCCGAGTCCCACGCCGACCGCGATCGCCACTGGCAGATTGCGGCCTGCGCGGCTCTTCGGCGGCTCTACCGGCGCCGCTTCTGGGCTGCCCATCAGACCTCGAGCAGTTCTTCCTCTTTGTGTTTGAGAATCTCGTCGACGTGCGCCACCTGCTGGTGGGTGATCTCCTCGAGATGAGCAAGCGCGCGCTTGACCTCGTCCTCGCCGACGTCGCCGTCCTTCTTCATCTTCTCAAGTTGTTCCTTGGCGCCGCGGCGGATGTTGCGGATGCTCACGCGGGCGTCCTCGGCCTTGGCGCGGGCGACCTTGATGTACTCGCGCCGGCGTTCCTCGGTCAACTGCGGGAGCACCACCCGAATGACGTTCCCGTCGTCGGTGGGATTGACGCCCAGGTCAGAATCGCGGATGGCCTTCTCGATGCCGCTGGTGGACGACCGGTCGAACGGCGTGATCAGCATCATGCGGGCATCAGCGGCGTGGAACGACGCCAACTGGTTGAGCGGGGTGGGAGCGCCGTAGTAGTCCACCGTGATCTTGGCGAACATTCCGGGGTTCACCCGGCCCGTCCGCAGCGTCGCGAAGTCCTCGCGCGCAACAGTGATGGCCTTCTCCATCTTCTCTTCTGCTTCCAGCAGGATGTCGTCGATCACCTTGGAGCCTCCTTCAGCGACTACCCGCAGCCTATTGCCTGTAGCCGGATTTGGAATGATCGCGGGTCGGTGGCCGACGATGACCGCCCGGCTGCGCGCAATGGAATCGTCACCGGGGACGGCTGGCGTGCGACATACTTGCCCACCATGACGGTCAACGACCTCGGCGATACCCCTCCGGAGGAGAACGACTTCCTCGAACGCCTCACGCTCAACCGGATCGACCGCGACATCTTCATCGGCTGGTGCCACGCAGGCACTCCCCTGCGCGCCTTCGGGGGCCAGGTCGCGGCACAAGCCTTGGTAGCGGCAGGTACGACCGTCGAACAACCCGGCCGGGTGGTGCACTCGTTGCACGCGTACTTCCTGCGAGCGGGTTCCACCAACGACCACATCGTGTACATGGTCGATCGGCCTCGCGACGGCCGATCCTTCTCGACCCGTCGGGTGCGGGCGGTCCAGTACGGCAAAACGATCTTCACCATGTCCGCGTCGTACGCCCAGGAGATGGCCGGCCCGGCACACCGCTCGGCGACGATGCCGGACACCGACTGGATCCACCGGGTGCCGGCACCGGAACACCTGCCGCGAGCACAACCACTCAGCCGGCCATCCACCGAACCGGGCGCACCCGACGACGGGCTTCCGAGCCGGACATTCGTCAACATGCGGCTCGTGCCCGACGATCAGGTCGCGCAAATCTCCCAGGGACGGTTTGACCGCATGGCCTGGATGCGCTCGGACCAACTGCTACCGGATCCTTCGCTTTATCACGTCTGCGCCATGACCTACTTCTCCGACCTCACACTGGTGGGTACGGTCCTGGAGCACCACGGTGGCTTCGATGCGCGCGAGGACCTGGAGATCGCATCCCTGGACCACGCCATGTGGTTCCACGCCCCTTTCCGCGCTGACGAGTGGCTGCTGTTCGTCACCGCCAGCCCGGTGTCCGGAGGCGGCCATGGTTTTGCCACCGGACAGTTCTACGACGCCAACGGCACGCTGGTCTCGTCGGCCGCACAGGAAGTCCTCGTGCGCGAGCCGCGGATGCTCTAAGGGTGGCCGGGTCCCGGTCGCAGACCCCAAACCGGCACCCCGCGCGAGAACGTGCGGGTTAGGTTGGAGATATGGCTGAGCCGACTGCGATCCGATACAGCGCACCGATGCACGTGGTGGGCCCACACGGCCCCCGTTTCGGCGACTACCAGGGGCTGACCCCAGCACTGCGGCCACCGGGCGCCGAGGCAGCGATCGGGCAGAAACAGGTCGCCGACTTCCTGCGGCACAAGCGCTGGATGTACACGTTCGCGGCCACGCAGGAGGTCATCGTCACGTGCGCGATCGTCGACGCCGGACCTACAGGGACCACGTTCATGACGGTGGCCGACCGGCGCACCGGCCGACTGCTGGCCGACATCAGCCGACCGGGCGGCACCCGGCCGCTGGTCTCGGTTAACGACCGTCCCGGGGAAGGGCACCGCAGCCGCTACCGGATGCCCGGAACCGAGGTCAGCATGCACACCGAAGACGGCGTTCTTCACGTGCGCGCCAAGGTCGGCTCCCCCGTCGGACTGCCGGCGATCGGCAAGCCATCGGTGGAGCTTGAGCTGGCCTTCGACATCACGGCCAGCCCCGCGCTGACGGTCATCTCCGACCTCGACACCGACCCGCCGATGGTCTCGACGACCGGCAAGAACGCCAACCTCCCGGTGACCGGTCGGGTGGTCGTGCGCCAGGCGGGCATCCTGCACGCTTTCGATTTCACCGACGCCATCGGCGGATTCGACTTCACCAGCGGGCACCTGCCGCGACACACCTTGTGGCGCTGGGCGTACATGACCGGACGGATGGCCGACGGCCGCAAGATCGGCCTCAACCTCTCTGCGGACTTCTCCGGCCTGACAGGTCGTGCTCGGGAGAACTCCGTGTGGTTCGACGGTGAGTTGCACGCCATCGACCCCGACGCATCGATCGAGTTCGACACCGCCGACCCCGAGAAGCCCTGGCAGGTTCGCACCAGTGATGGCCGCGTCGACCTCGTGTTCAACCCCGTGGGCGTCCATCGCGAGTCGCTGAACCTGAGGGTGATCCGCAGCAAGTTCTTGCAGCCGGTGGGCGAGTTCACCGGGACCATCCAGCTCAACCGGGGCACCCTGCAGATCGAAGGCCTGCCCGGCGTGGCGGAGAACCAGGACACGCTGTGGTGAGCGCCTAGCCGACCTGCGGCCCTGGCTCAGCGACGACGACCAAGGCTCACGGGAACCGGGCCGGTGCTGCACGAGCCCGCCACGCCGCAACTCCCGCACCCGGTCGACGGACATCCCGACGTGAGTGTCTCGTGGCGCACCCGCCCCATACGCGTGAGCACTTCCAGCGCTGCCCGCACCGTGTCCTCTCCGATCGCGGTGCGATCGACGACCTCGGCTACTGTCACTGCGCCGCCTTCGACCGCGGCCAGGACACTGGACAACGGCCGGCTCATGTCAGCACCCGCCCGATCTGGAACACCGCCACCGCGACGATCCAGGCCACACTCAACTGCATAGCGATGCCGAACAACGTCCACTTGCGCCCGATCTCACGGCGCTGGGTGGCCAGCGTCGCGACACAAGGCGTGTACGCCAGCAAGAAGACCAGGAAAGCCCAGACAGCGGCGGTGGTGTGCCCGCCGGACGACACGGCGAAATCGCTCTTGAGCGCGTCCCCCAGGTCCCCCGGAGTCCGCAGATCCTCCGGCGCAGCGACCGCGTACGTCTGGGACCACGACGAGATCACCGCCTCCTTCGCCACGAAGCCGACGGCCAGAGCGCCGACCGCCTCCCAGTTGCCGAATCCAGCGGGCGCGAAAACCGGCGTGATCGCCTGGGAGGCCGCAGCGTAGGCTGAGTTCTGAACCGGCACGTCGGCGAAGCCACCCTGGCCATCCACCGGAATCGCCTGCAAGAACCACACCGCTGCGACCGCTGCCACGATGATCCCTGAGGCCGTGCGCAAGAAACCTTTGAGCCTGCCCCACGTGACCACCCCGAGGATCTTCAGATGCGGCAGCTGGTAGGCCGGCAGATCCAGCAGCAGCGCCTCGCGGCCCATCGTCGCCCACAGGGTCTTGCGCAACGCCAATCCCACGACGACCACGAACAGGATCGAGATCAGGTACATGGCGAAGACCACGTTGCCTGCGTTGTCGGGGAAGAACGTGGCGGCGAGCATCACGTAGACCGCCAACCGAGCAGAACACGATGTGAAGGGGACCAGCAGAGCGGTGAGGATCCTGTGGCGGGCATCGGGCAGCACCCGGGTGGCGCTGATGGCGGGCACGTTGCACCCGAAGCCCACGATCAGCGGCAGGAACGCCTTGCCCGGCAAGCCGACGAAGCGCATGGTCCGGTCGGTGACGACCGCCGCCCGCGCCATGTAGCCGGAGTCCTCCAGCAGCGCCAATAGCGCGAACATGATCGCCATCAGCGGTACGAAGGTCAAGAGCATGCCTACGCCGGCTATCAGCCCATCGATGACGAAACTCTCCACCCATGTGCCACCGAGACCAACCGCGGACAGCACTGCAGCAGCAGCGGAGCTGACGGGCCCGGCGAAGAATACGTCCAAGGCGTCCTGCAGCGGGGCTGCCACAGTCGTGGTGAGTTGGAACACCGCCCACATGACCGCCATGAAGATCACGGGTCCGATCCAGGGTGCGGTGACCCAGCGGTCCAGCCGGTCGGACCACGTGCGTCGCTCCCGGTCCGGCACGACCGTCGCGTCGTCGACCGCCGCCTGGATCCACGCGAACCGGTCATCGGCTAGTTCGAGGTCATCGTCGGTGTCCGGGTGGTTGCGTGCCGCCGGGACGGGCAACGCAAAGACGTCAGCGGCGGCCCTGGCCAGGTCCGCGTCACCGATTCCCCGACGGGGGTCCACACGCACGACCGGGCACCCCAGCCGTGAGGACAGCACCTCGATGTCCACCTCGATGGCCCGGCGGGCCGCAACATCGGACATCGTCAGGGCGACCACGACCCGCTGGGCGGACTCACGCACCTGGCTGAGCAGGTAGAGCGACCGGGACAGCCGGGACGCATCGGCCACCACGATCACGATGTCCGGCCGGTCGTCTGCCAGCAGCAGCGCGCGCGTGAACTCCTCATCCGGCGACAGCGCGTCGAGACTGTAGGCGCCGGGCAGGTCGAGCAACGCGACTTCTTCGGAGCCGTCCTCCGCTGGCACCCGCCACTGGGTCCGCCCCACCTCAACGGTCGTGCCCGGCCAGTTACCCATCTGCCGGCGCGCACCGGTGAGGCTGTTGAAGAGGGTGGATTTCCCAACGTTGGGTGCTCCGACCAGGGCTACGACCGGCGCCCCGCGGGCCGCCAACGGGCCAGCGGCATCGGAGTGACACGAGGCCATGGACGGAATCGTCTTGCGCTCGGTCATGGCCTGCGGTCCGTCTCGACGGCTGCTGCCAACGACGAATCCAGTGCGACCCGGGCGCCACCAACGGCCACCACGCGACCGCCGCCGGTCGTGCGGTGCAGGACCCGGATGTGGCAGCCGGGGCGGATGCCCATCTCAGCCAGTCGACGGCGGACAGTCGGCTGCGCGGTCACTGCGGTGACCGTCGCCGAGCCAACGAAGTCCAGCGTCACGCCTCCCACGCTACCAGCCCCAACTTAGGTAAACCTAACTTGTGAGCAATGTCACGACACCAGGGTGCCGACTTTCAGTCCCGCGGCCGCCTGGCGGATCGCGCCATTTGCCAGCAGGTCGAACACCACCAGGGGCAGGTCGTTGTCCCGGCACAGGCTGATGGCGGTGGCGTCGGCCACCTTGAGGTCCTGGGACAGCACGTCGGAGTGCGTCAAGTGCTCGTATTTCGCCGCCGACGGCGTGGTCCGGGGATCAGCGTCATAGACCCCGTCCACCCCGTTCTTGCCCATCAGCACGGCCTGGCATCCAATCTCCAAAGCGCGCTGGGCAGCACACGTGTCCGTGGAGAAGTAGGGCGCCCCGAGCCCGGCGCCGAAGATCACGACCCGGCCCTTCTGCAGGTGGCGGATGGCCCTGCGGGGTACGTAGGGCTCAGCCACCTGACCCATCGCGATCGCGGTCTGGACCCGGGTCTCGACCCCGACCTGCTCCAGGAAGTCCTGCAGAGCCAGGCAGTTCATCACGGTGCCGAGCATGCCCATGTAGTCGGCACGGGCGCGGTCCATGCCGCGCTCGGACAATTGCGCGCCCCGGAAGTAGTTGCCTCCCCCGATGACGACCGCGACCTGCCTGCCGTCCGAGACGACCTCGCCGATCTGGGCCGCTATGGAGGCCACGACGTCAGGGTCGACGCCCAAGCCAGTGCCGCCGGAAAACGCTTCCCCCGACAACTTCAGCAGTACGCGTGTCCAGCCCTGCTCGGGCGCCGACTCCCAACGCTGCATTTACGTCAGCCTTGGCCGACCTTGAAGCGGGCGAACCGGGTCACGGTGACCCCGCTCTCCTGCAGGTACTTGCCGATGGTCTTCTTGTTGTCGCGCACCCAGGGCTGCTCGAGCAGGCAGACATCCTTGAAGAACCCGTTGACCCGGCCCTCGACGATCTTGGGCAGAGCCTGCTCGGGCTTGCCCTCCTCACGTGCGGTCTCCTCGGCGATACGGCGCTCGTTGGCGACGGTGTCTTCGGGGACGTCCTCACGCGACAGGTACAGCGGTGACATGGCGGCGATGTGCTGCGCCACGTTCTTCGCCACCTCTTCGTTGTCCACGTCGGTCTCGACGAGTGCACCCACACTCGGCGGAAGCGCCGGGTCGTGCTTGTGCAGGTAGACGGTGACGTAGCCGTCGGAGAAGCGCTCGAACCGGCGGATCTCGATCTTCTCGCCCATGGTGGCGTTGGCTTCATCCAGCAACTGCTGAATGGTCTTGTCCGCCTCGATCTCCAGGCCGAGCAGCTCGGCGATGTCGGCCGGCTGCTTTGCAGCGACGAATGCCGAGACGTCCGCGGCCATCTGCTGGAAGCCCTCAGTCTTGGCCACGAAGTCGGTCTCGCAGTTCAGCTCCAGGAGCACACCGTGCGACGTTCCCTCGATGTGGGAGGTGACCAGGCCGTTGGAGGCGGTGCGCTCTGCGCGCTTGTTCACGCCCTTCGCGCCTTTGACCCGCAGAATCTCGACGGCCTTCTCGAAATCGCCTTCGGCTTCTTCGAGGGCCTTCTTGCAGTCCATCATCCCCGCGCCGGTCAGTTCGCGAAGGCGCTTCACATCAGCTGCGGTCACAGCCATCAGTTGCTCTCCTCAGTGTTCGTGGTCTCAGGTGCAGTCTCAGCGACGGCCTCAGCGACAGGCTCGGCCGGCGCTTCGGGGGTCTCGCCCGCGGCTTCTGCCTCGACGACCTCATCGGTCACCGACGGTGCCTGCTCGGGCTCGCCGGCCGGGGACTCGGCCTGCTCGGCAGCAGCCTGCTGCTCCAGCAACTCCCGCTCCCACTCCGGCATCTCCTCGGCAGCGCCTTCCTCACCGGCTCCGGCGCGGGCCATCTTGCCCTCGGCGACGGCGTCGGCGATGACCCGGGTCAGCAGCGTGACCGAGCGGATGGCGTCGTCGTTGCCGGGGATCGGGTAGTTGACCACGTCGGGGTCGCAGTTGGTGTCCAGGATCGCCACGATCGGGATCCCGAGCTTGCGGGCCTCGTCGACGGCGATGTGCTCCTTGTTGGTGTCGACGATCCACACCGCGCTGGGGACCTTGGTCATGAACCGGATTCCGCCCAGGGTGCGCTCAAGCTTGTCGCGCTCGCGACGCAGACCGAGCAGCTCACGCTTGGTCAGGCCACTGGCCGCCACGTCGTCGAAGTCGATCTCCTCAAGCTCCTTGAGACGCTGCAGCCGCTGGTGGACGGTCTGGAAGTTGGTGAGCATCCCGCCGAGCCAGCGCTCGTTGACGTACGGCATGCCGACCCGCTGGGCCTGCTGGGCGACGGCTTCCTGTGCCTGCTTCTTGGTGCCGATGAACAGGATGGTGCCGCCGTGGGCGACGGTCTCCTTCACGAACTCGTAGGCATCGTCGAGATATCCGAGGGCCTGGTTGAGGTCGATGATGTAGATGCCGTTGCGGTCGGTGAGGATGAACCGCTTCATCTTGGGGTTCCAGCGGCGGGTCTGATGTCCGAAGTGGACACCCGACTCCAGCATCTGGCGCATCGTGACGACTGCCATGGGTGTTCCTTTCGCGCCGCGCATGGGCGGCACAGTCCAGTTGTGTCGTGCCGATCGGCGACCGGCACCCTGACATCGACTCCCGCGACGCCCCGAAGGGACCGGACCGCGGGAGGGTGGGCTTGTGACCCACCGGACGATGTGCGAATTTCGCGGCGAACCGCGATGTGCCAAGTCTAGCGTGTGGCCCTGTGGACTGACCCTGCCGGTTGTCCACAGATTCGTCGCGGCCCTCCCCCGGGTGACGTGCCGGGCGCTGCAATGGACTCATGCTCACCCCGGTGCCCCCTGTGACCCCAGCCAGTGTCGTGCGCCCCTTCGCCGGCGCCGCCCAGGACTGGCTACCGGCTCACCGGGGTACCGACCTCGCAGCCCGCCCGGGGCAGGCCGTGGTCGCGCCCCTGACCGGCCGGGTGGTGTTCGTCGGCACGATCGCCGGTCGTCCGGTCGTCTCGATCCGCACGCCGATCGCTCGCTTCACTCTCGAGCCGGTCTCCGCCAAGGATGTCGACGGCCGCTGGGTGCGTACCGGTCAGGTCATCGGCCGGGTGGCCGAGGGAGGCCATTGCGATCGTCTATGCCTGCACTGGGGCGCCAAAGTCAACGGCCGGTACGTCGACCCGATGACATTCGTGAACCGCCGGGCACCGGTGCTGAAGCCACTGCAGGCGGCTACAACCCGATCTGAGCCAGGCGCCCGCGCAGGTCCAGCAGCGCCTTGCTGTGGATCTGGCTCACGCGACTCTCCGTGACGCCCAGCACAGATCCGATCTCAGCCAGAGTGAGG
>JALOLM010000390.1 GCA_025455985.1 Candidatus Nanopelagicales bacterium
CCCCAGGAAGTCCTGGAAGCGCTTGCTCTGCGGATTGGCGAGGATCTCCCGGGGCTCGCCGATCTCGGCCACGACACCCTTGTCGATGAAGGCGAGCACATCTCCGGCTTCGCGGGCGAATCCCATCTCGTGGGTGACCACGATCATCGTCATGCCGGACTGGGCGAGCCGCCGCATCACCTCGAGTACCTCACCCACCAACTCCGGGTCCAGGGCCGACGTGGGCTCATCGAAGAGCATGAGATCCGGATCCATGGCCAGTGCCCGCGCGATCGCCACCCGCTGCTGCTGCCCGCCGGACAGTTGCATCGGGTAGCTGTCACCGCGATCGCCCAGCCCCACCTTGCCCAGCAACTCGATGGCCCGTTCCCGGGCCTGCTTCTTGTTGTCGCCACGCACCACGACCGGACCGGCCATGACGTTCTCGGCAGCCGTCATGTGCGGGAAGAGGTTGAAACGCTGGAACACCATGCCGATCGAGCGGCGCTGTGCGGCGACCTCCTTGTCCCGCATCTCATGGAGTTTGCCGCCCCGCTGCACATATCCGATCAGCTCCCCGTCCACGGACAGCTTGCCGGCGTCGATCTTCTCGAGGTGATTGATGCAGCGCAGGAACGTCGACTTGCCGCCGCCGGACGGCCCGACGATGCACGCCACCTCGCCGGTCCTGATCTCCATGTCGATACCGCGCAGCACCTCGTTGCGGCCATACGCCTTGTGCACGTTCTCCGCCAGGACCTTGACGGGCTTCTCAGTCATTTGCCACCGCCGATGCCCAGCTTCTTGCGCCACTTCTGGATCGGTGTGGGCGGGAGTTCACGCATCGCCCCTTTCGCGTAGTAGCGCTCGAGGTAGTACTGCCCGACCATCAGGATGCTGGTCATGAACAGGTACCAGACGCTGGCCATGACCGCCATCGGGAACGGCTGGAAGAGCCGGTTCCCGATGGCGCTCGACTGGAAGAACAACTCCGTGGTCAGTGGGATCGCGATCACCAAGGACGTGGTCTTCAACATCGAGATCGTCTCGTTGCCGGTCGGTGGCACGATCACGCGCATCGCCTGCGGGAGCACGATGTGGCGCAGCGTCTGGCCACGACTCATGCCCACCGCCGTGGCGGCCTCCTCCTGCCCTTCGTCCACGCTGAGGATGCCGGCCCGCACGATCTCCGACATGTAGGCCGCTTCGTTGAGCCCGAGGCCCAGCAGCGCCGCCACGAATGCCGGGATCAGCGTCTTGGTCTCGAACGTGAAAAGTTCCGGCCCGAACGGCACACCCAACGACAAGGTGGTGTATAGCGCGATGACGTTGGCCCACAGGAACAACTGCACGAACACCGGAGTCCCGCGGAACGCCCAGACGAAGACCCAGGCGCTGCCGCTCATCACCGGGTTCGGGGACAGACGCATGATCGCCAGCAACACGCCCAGGACCAGCCCGATGATCATCGACAGGATCGTCAGGACGATCGTGACGCCGACGCCCTTGATGATCGGGGGCGAGAAGATCCACTCCCCGATCAGCGACCAGCCCCAGTTCGGGTTCGTGATCAGGCTGTGCAGCAGCATCGCGGCGAACACAGCCACGATCGCTGCCCCGATCCACCGCCCCGGGTGGCGTACCGGCACCGCTTCGATGGGGGGCTTCTCCCGTGCCGAAGGCTGCTCCTGGGCAGTATCAGTACTCATCGTGTCCGCCTCCCTCCATCGGGCCGGTAGCCGGACCTGCTAGCCGACCGCCGGGTTCACTTCGGACTGCGTGATCGCGCCGTTGGAGACACCCCACTGGTCGAGGATCTGTCCGTAGGTGCCGTCGGCGATCAGTGCGTTGACGGCACCCTGCACCGCGGTGGCCAGTTCCATCTCCTCCTTGGGCACGACGATCCCGTACGGTGCGGTGCCGTAGATCTCGCCGAGCTGCTCCAGCTTGCCGGACTGCTGGATCGCGTAGGCGGTGACCGGTGAGTCCGCCAGCATGGCGTCGGCCTTGCCGCTGACCACCGCGGTGGTGGCCTCCGACTGCAGGGTGTACTGCTGGATGTTGATCGCGGGCTTGCCGGCCTCGGTGCAGGCCTCGCTCTTCTCCTCGATGTCCGGCACCTGGACGGTGGCCTTCTGGACCGCGACGGTCTTGCCACACGCATCCTCGATCGATATCCCTGACGGGTTCCCGGTCTGGACCGCCCACCCGGTACCGGCGTCGAAGTAGCTGATCATGTTGACCTGCTTGAGCCGCTCAGGGTTGATCGTGAAGGAGGACATCGCAGCGTTGTACTTGCCGTTCACCACTCCCACGATCAGGGAGTCGAAGGTCGCGTTCTCGAACTCGCCCTGCAATCCCAACTTGGCGGCGATGGCCTTGCCGAGGTCCACGTCGAACCCGACGATCGTGCTGCCGTCTTCGGCGAAGAACTCGCTGGGCGCGTAACTCGCGTCGGTGCCGAACGTCATCTTGCCGGTGGACTTGATGGCTTCGGGCACCTGAGCGGCCAGGGCCTCGTCGGCGGTGACCGACGGAACCCCCGACGGCGTCGGTGACTCGCTTCCCGTCGACCCGGAGTCGCCCCCGCAGGCTGCCAGCGTGAGCGCCCCCGCTGCCACTACCGCGGCCCAGCGGCCGGCTCTGATGATTCTGGACATGACCCTCCCCTTACGTTCGGATGAACACACTCTGGCATAACCACGGCCCGATCCGGTAGCACATCCCGAGACCGGGTCCTCAGCGCGGGGATCCGCGCCCGCCCGGGCCGCCGGCGTGAGCCCCGGCCAGCCACCCGGGTAACGCGTGAACGGTTGTCCCGAGGCCGGGCCGCCAACGCGGCGAAAACCCTCATGACGCGCTGAGTCCCA
>JALOLM010000391.1 GCA_025455985.1 Candidatus Nanopelagicales bacterium
CACGCCGAGGATCACCCGGTCGGAGTCGGTGCTCACCTTCTCCTTGGGCAGCGTCAGCACCTGGCCGAAGGCCTTCACCGTGACCATGTCACCGCGGCCCACGACGGTCCCGGGGAGCATGTTGGACTGGCCCAGGAAGTTGGCCGCGAACGCGGTTCGCGGCGTGTCGTAGATCTCCTGCGGGGCGCCGAGCTGCTCGATCCGTCCGGAGTTCATCACGGCGATGGTGTCGGCCATCGTCATGGCCTCCTCCTGGTCGTGGGTGACGTGGACGAAGGTGATACCGACCTCGGTCTGGATCCGCTTGAGCTCGATCTGCATCTGCCTGCGCAGCTTGAGGTCCAGGGCTCCCAGGGGCTCGTCGAGCAGCAGGACGTCGGGCCGGTTGATCAGCGCGCGAGCCACCGCCACGCGCTGCTGCTGCCCACCGGACATCTGCGCCGGCTTGCGCCGCGCCATGGACGTGAGCTCGACCAGCTCCAGCATCTCGTTCACCTTGGCATCGACGTTCTTCTCACCGCGCCGGCGCAGGCCGAAGGCCACGTTCTCGAAGATGTCCATGTGCGGGAACAGCGCGTAGGACTGGAACACGGTGTTGACCGGGCGCTTGTAGGGCTTGAGGGTGGTGATGTCCTGCTCCCCCACCCGGATCATCCCCGCGGTGGGCACCTCGAGGCCCGCGACCATGCGCAGGGTGGTGGTCTTGCCGCAGCCCGAGGGGCCCAGCAGGGCGAAGAACGACCCCGCGGGGATGGTCAGCGACAGGTCGTCGACCGCGGTGTGGTCGCCGTACCGCTTGGTGAGGCGGACCAGGTGGAGGTCCTCGACCTGCTTGGCAGTGTCCGTGGAAGCCATGGCTGATGCTCTCCTGTGCTCGCGGGTGCGGTCAGTTGCCGATGAGGGACTGGAAGGCCTGGTCGTACTTGACCTGCTCCGAGGAGGAGAGCGCCTTGAAGATGTGGACGTTGACCAGGTCTTCCTCCGTCGGGAAGATCAGCGGGTTGTCCACGAGGCTGGGGTCGATCTTCTCCATCGCCTCCCGCGCTCCGGCGACCGGGCAGATGTACTGCACCCAGGCGGCGAGCTCCGCGGCGATCTGCGGGTCGTAGTACCAGTCCATGAGCCGCTCGGCGTTGTTCTTGTGCCTGGCCATGGCCGGGACCATCATGTTGTCGGTCCACAGCATCCCGCCGGACTCGGGGATCACGAAGTTGTACGTGTAGTCCGGGACGTCGAGGGCGGCCACGTCCCCCGACCAGGCGATCGCGGCCACCACGTCCCCGGTCTCCATGGCGGCGATGTAGTCGTTGCCCGACACCTGCCGGATCTGGCCGGAGTCGATCTGCTTCTGCAGCTCGGCGATCGCGGCGTTGAAGTCGTCCTCGGTGAAGTCCGCCGGGTCGTTGCCCTGCTCGAGCATGACCAGTCCGACGGAGTCACGCATCTCCGACAGCATCGTGATCCGCCCCTTGAGCGCGGGGTCCCAGAGCTCTGAGACCGTGCGGATCTCGGACTTGCCGGTGAGCTCCTTGAGCAGCACCTCGTTGAAGCCCAGGCCCGCGTACCCGGACTGCCAGGGCAGGCTCTGGTCCCGCTCGGGGTCGAACGGGACCCCCTGCAGCGCGGGCAGCAGGTTGCGGGCATTGGGCACCCAGGCGCGGTCGAACTTCTGCGCGTAGCCCTTGCGGATCCACTCCGCGGCCTTCCAGTCGGTCAGGACCACGATGTCGCGATCGATGTCCTGACCTGCTTCCAGCTGGGGACGGACCTTCGCGTCGAACTCCGCGTTGTCGTTGATGTCCTCGCGGTAGTCGACCGAGATGCCGGACTGCTCCATGAACAGGTCGAGCGTGGGACGGTTGCCGTCGTCGTCCTCGTCGATGTACGACACCCAGTTGGAGAAGTTCAGCTGCTTGTCGGTGGCCGACTGGTCCGGCTGGGTCTTGGCCGGGATCTCCTCGCCGCTGGTGCTCGAGCTCGTGCGCGGCGGTCGGGCCCCGCAGGCCGCCGCCACCATCGCCGCCCCGCCGATGCCCGCAGCCTGCAGGACGCGCCGGCGTGGCAACGGTGTGCCGACCTTGGGGGTGCTCAGATCCGTCATCGTTCCTGCCTTGTCTCGTAGGGGTCAGCGGTCGCCGAAGATGGTCCGGTGCCAGTCCTTGCGGACCTCGCCGGTGATGTCGGATGAGACGTGCTTGATGTTCGTGTACTCCTCGAAGGAGTACATGCTCATGTCCTTGCCGAACCCGGACGCCTTGTAGCCGCCATGCGGCATCTCCGAGACGATCGGGATGTGGTCGTTGATCCACACGCAGCCCGCGGAGATCTCGCGGCTGGCGCGCTGTGCCCGGAACGTGTTGGTGGTCCACGCGGAAGCCGCGAGGCCGAACTGGACGTCGTTGGCCAGCGCGATGCCCTCGTCGTCGGTGTCGAAGGGCAGCACGACCAGAACCGGGCCGAACAGCTCCTGCTGCACGATCTCGGAGTCCTGGGCGGCACCCACCACCAGCGTCGGCGGGTAGTAGGAGCCCGACGCAAGTGCACCGCCCGGCACCTGCCCGCCGCGGATGACCGTCGCCCCGGCGGCGACCGCCCGCTCCACGTAGCCGTGCACGGAATCGCGCTGGCGCATCGAGATCAGCGGGCCCTGGTCGGTGTGCGGATCGCTCGGGTCGCCCAGCCGCACCGTGTCCATGAGCGCCGCGACCTTCTCGACGAACGCCTCGAGGTGCGGCCGCTGCACGTATGCGCGGGTTGCCGCGGTGCAGTCCTGCCCGGTGTTGATCAGCGCGCCGGCAACGGCGCCGTTGGCAGCGGCGTCGAGGTCGGCGTCATCGAAGACCAC
>JALOLM010000392.1 GCA_025455985.1 Candidatus Nanopelagicales bacterium
TGGAGCCGAGCGCCGCGCAGGGTTTCCGGATCGTCGACAGCCATATGGATGCCGGTGTGGCGACCACGTCGATCCCCGCGGATACTGCCGTGTGCGCCGACTGCCTGGCTGAGATGCGCGACCCGTCCGATCGCCGGTTCGGCTACCCGTTCATCGCCTGCACGAACTGTGGTCCGCGGTTCACCATGGTCGCGGGCCTTCCGTATGACCGTGCGAACACGTCAATGGCGGCCTTCCCGCTGTGCACCGATTGCGAGACCGAATACCGCGATCCGCGCAGTCGCCGGTTCCACGCGCAGCCCACGGCGTGCGGCGTGTGTGGACCGCGCCTGTCGATGCCGGTTGCCGAGGTGGTGGCTGCGCTGGCATCCGGCCAGATCGTGGCGATCAAAGGTATCGGCGGCTACCACCTGGTCTGTGATGCTCGGGACCAAGCGGCGGTCCGCAGGCTGCGCGAGCGCAAAGCGAGAGGAGACAAACCCTTTGCCGTGATGGCCCGTGATCTGGTCACGGCGAGGGCCATTGCGCGGCTGAACGCAGACGCCGAAGGTCTGCTGCAGACCCCCGCGCGGCCCATCCTGCTGGCCGGTTCCCGCGATCCGCGGCTGCAGGCCGACGTCGCGCCGGGCAACTCGTTCATCGGTGTGATGCTGCCGTACACGCCGTTGCACTATCTGCTCTTCGACGCCGATGCGCCTGCTGTTCTGGTGATGACCAGTGGCAACCTGTCGGATGAGCCCATCTGCACCGACCCGCAGGAGGCCGAGTCCCGACTGGCCGGCATCGCCGACATCTTCTGCCACCACGACCGGGTCATCCAGATCAGCTGTGACGATTCAGTCGTGCGGCAGGTAGCCGGTGTCATGCAGCCGGTTCGTCGCAGTCGCGGCTACGTGCCTCGCCCGATCGGTCTGCCGATGGGTGTGCCTGCGATGCTCGCCGTCGGGGGTGAGATCAAGGCGGCCGCCGCGGTTGCCCATCGCGACCAAGCCTGGCTGACCCAGCACATCGGCGATGTCGAGAACCTCGAGACGTTGCAGATGCTGGAACGGTCGGTCCGGATCCTCAGCGACCTGCAGCGCATCGAACCGGAGGTCGTGGTCAGCGACGCCCACCCCGGCTACCTGTCTCGACGCTGGGGGGCACAGTACGCCGCCGAACGCGGCGCGACCCATATGAGCGTTCAGCACCACCACGCGCACTTGGCATCGCTGCTCGCCGAGCACGCCGTGCCACCCGACCGCCGTATTCTCGGCGTTGTCTTCGACGGCACGGGCTACGGCACGGACAGCACCATCTGGGGCGGGGAGTTGTTGCTCGGAAGTTACAGCGGAGTCCAACGGGTCGGCCACCTGCGACCGATCTCCTTACCCGGTGGTGATGCAGCCGTCCGGTTTCCCGGCAGGGTGGCGTTGGCGCACTTGGATGCGGCCGGATTCGACCTGGACGATTCAGCCCCCGCTCGGGGCATGAGCGAGGCCGACCTCCGATTACTCAAGGGGATGCTGCGGTCTGGCTCGCACTGCACGCCGACGACGAGCATGGGCCGGCTCTTCGACGCGGTGGCGGCATTGCTCGATGTGCGTCAGCGCGTCGACTACGAAGCGCAAGCGGCGATAGAGCTGGAGGCACTGGCCGCAGATTCGGTCGCCTCACCGTGGCCGGCGCAGGTGGAACTCGTGGACGGCCAGGTGGTCATTGATCCCGGTGGATGGATCGCTGCCGCCGTGCGTGCTCATCGGGAGGGGCAGCCTGTCGGACAGGCGGCGGCAGCTTTCCACCTCGGTCTGGCCGATGCGGTGGTCGCAGCGGTGCGTGAGGTTGCCGTTGACCACGAGTTCGCCGGAGTCGGTTTGACGGGAGGGGTTTTCGCCAACGCCGTGCTCAGCCGGGCCTGTGCCGAGCGACTCAGCGAAGCCGGGTTCGAGGTGCTGACCCACCGGGTGGTTCCGCCCAACGACGGCGGCTTGGCGCTCGGGCAGGTGTGTGTGGCCGCGACGTCCTTGTGATGGGCGCCGCCCGGTTGGGATGGCGTGGGCGACCCGCTCGCGGGGTCTGAAGCGGCAGACCGCCCGGCCTGCAGGGGGTCGCCGCACGAAAGTGGCACGCGACGAAGCCCGATTCCGGACTCTGCCATCTTCGTGCGGAAATCATGTCCGATATGCGCTGTATAGGGCTTATCGGCCGCACGAAGGTGGCATCGAGAGGGGGTCTGTGCCCACTTTCGGCGGGCAGCGTTCCCGGACCTCAGCAGGTACTCTGATCGGCATGTGTCTGGGTGTGCCAGGAAAGATCGAAAAGGTGTGGGATGCCGAGGGCACCCGCATGGCGACGGTGGATTTCGGGGGAGTGCGCAAGGAGGTTTGCCTCGCGTACGTGCCCGATGTCCAGGTGGGCGACTACACCATCGTGCACGTCGGTTTTGCGCTGACGAAGTTGGACGAGGCCTCCGCGCTTGAGACCCTTGAGTTGTTCAAGAGTGTGGGCCTGCTCGATGAGGAACTCGGCATCACGGTGGATCCGCGATGAAGTACCTCGACGAATTCGGCGACGCGGATCTGGCCCGGCGTCTGCTCGACGACATCGCCGCAACCACCACACAACCGTGGGCGCTGATGGAGGTCTGCGGTGGCCAGACCCACACGATCATCCGCAACGGCATCGACCAACTGCTCCCCGATGAGATCGAGCTGATCCACGGCCCCGGTTGTCCGGTGTGCGTTACGCCGCTGGAGACGATCGACCGCGCACTGTCGATCGCTGCTCGGCCCGATGTGATCTTCTGCTCGTTCGGCGACATGATCCGGGTGCCGGGTTCCACCGATGACCTGTTCCGG
>JALOLM010000393.1 GCA_025455985.1 Candidatus Nanopelagicales bacterium
GGAAACCCGGGGGATGGCTTGTCCACGAGCCTGTGAACCCCTGGGGAAAAGCGCCGATAGCCGGTTTTCGTGTCGCGGTGACGCGCCGTGTGATCAGGGGTTTTGGTTATGCACCGGCTGTGCACAGAGATTGGTGGTCACTCTCCGAGCTCGCCGGTGACCTCCAGCCAGGATGTGGGATCAGCCAGATCCTCGGCGGTAGGGATGAGGTCGGGATGGCGCCACACCGCATCGCGGCCCTCGACGCCTCGTGCCTGCCTCAGTTGGGTCCACAACGCCGTCGCCTCGCGCAGGGCGCGGGGACGCAACTCCAGACCGATCAGGGTTGCGAACGTCTTCTCGGCCGGACCTCCGGAGGCGCGGCGCCGGCGCATGGTCTCGCCGAGGCGCTCGGCGGCAGGCATCCGCGAGTCGATGGCCGCTGCCACGACCTCCTGGACCCAGCCCTCGATCAATGCCAGCAAAGTCTCCAGTCGCGACAGTGCCTGCTTCTGCTCCTCGGTCTGAGCAGGCTCGAAGACGCCCGAGGACATGACCTCCTGCATCGCCTGCGGATCTGAAGGGTCGATCCCCTGAAGTGCTTCCTGGATCTTGCTGGTGTCCACCGAAATGCCCGAGGCATAGGCGCGGACGGCGGTCTCCACGGCTGTGCGCAACCACGGCACGTGTGCGTAGAGCCGCTGATGCGCGGCCTCTCTTAGTGCCAGGTAGAGGTAGAGATCGCTGAGCTCGACATCCAGATCCGCGCCGAAGGCCTTGACGTTCTCGCTGACCAGTGCCGGACGGCCATCGCTGGTCAGCGGGATGGTCACATCGCTGGCTCCGAGCACGTCGTCGGCCAGAGTCGCCAGACCGTTGCCCACCTGGGCGCCGAACATGGCCGCGCCCATACGTCGGGCCATGTTCATCAGGGGTCCGGCCAGTTGGTTCAGGTCGGGCATGTCCGCGGGCATGTTCTCCGGCATCCCCGGAATCCCGAGATCCGCGAGGTTGATCTGCCCGAGGTCGGGCATGGACGTCAGGGTCTGCTGAACCCCTTCGGCGATGGGTTCGATGATCTGCTGCCAGGCCGGCCAGGTGTGCTCGAGCCACTCGCTACGACTCCATGTCGCAGCAGTGCCCGAACCGGCCGGGAACGTCGTCGCGGCATCCAGCCACATCTGTGCGAGGTCGAACGCCTCGGCCACCCGGCGTACGTCGTTGTCGTTGACCGAGGGGTCGCCCTTCTGGCTGATCTGCTGGCGGGCGAGGTTCTTGGCCAGATCCCAGTCCACGGGTCCGGCCACCTGGTTCTGACCACTTTGCAGCATGGCGCCGAGTTGCTGGAGCATCGCGCCGAGCTGCGACATGTCGAAGCCGCCGGAACCCGGGTTGTTCGGGTCGTCGGGGTTCGGGGAGAAGCCGAAGGGAAGATCGCCGCTCATGCAGTGCCGCCTGTTCATCTCAGAGTTAGCAGACTTCCAGGCTACGCCGCGTCCGCGCATGTCCCCAACGTCGGCGTTACGCCCTGCGTGAAGAGAGGCGACGTTCGCGCTTACCCTGATCCCATGTCCGTGCTCCTGTGGTGGCTACCCGCGCTGCTCGTGATCGCGGTTGCGTGGTGGCGTCTGCGGCCGCGACGGCGCACGGTGCGTGAAAAGGACCTCAGGGCGCTGGAGCGGGCATTGCGGACCCCGCGGTGAGGCGCTGGTTCGACACGCCCCGCAAACGTGTGTTGGGGCTGTCCCTGCTGTTGTGGTTGCTCGTGCTGGTCGCGGTGGATCTGGTCAAGGTTCCATACGTGCGGCTGTCGCCGGGGCCTGTCTTCGATGTCCTGGCCGAGGTGGACGCACAACCGGTCATCGCCATCCAGGGCGCGCAGATCTACCCCACAGACGGCCGACTGGACATGACCACCGTGTCCGAGCGGGGTGGTCCTTTCGGGGCCCTGACTCTCTTCGAGGCGTTCACCGGCTGGTTGGATCCGGACGTCGTGGTCGTGCCCACATCGTTGCTGTATCCCACCGACACGACCGGCGACGAAGCAGAGCAGGCCGGACAGGACGCATTCGCGGACTCCCAGGAGAAGGCCCGGATCGCCGCCCTCGAGCAGGTGGGGGAACCGGTGGAGACCAGGGCGTGGGTGGTCGAGGTGCTGCCGGATTCTCCGGCCGAAGGGCAGTTGGAACACGGGGACGTTGTGCTGGCTGTGGACGGTGAACAGGTCAGCGGTCCCGATGAACTGGCCGAGGCCGTTCGGGCGAAAGGTCCAGGGGTGCCGGTGCGGCTGGATATCAGGCGTGGCGAGGATTCGCGGGTGGTCGAGGTGACCACCATTGCCAACCCCGAGGACCCGACCAAGGGCTACCTCGGACTCAGCCTGGGAGTGATCGCGGACTCGCCCATCGACGTGGAGTTCAACCTCGACGACGTCGGCGGGCCGAGCGCAGGTCTGGTCTTCGCCCTGGGAATCGTGGACAAACTCACCCCCGGGCAACTGCTCGACGGCCGCACTGTGGCGGGGACCGGAACGATGGACTACGACGGGAAAGTCGGCGCCATCGGCGGCATCGACCAGAAGATGGCCGCCGCCCTGGACAACGGCGCCACGCTGTTTCTGGCGCCCCTGGACAACTGCCCGGAGGCTGCCGAGAAGGCCCCCGACGGCCTCACGGTGGCCGCAGTGGACTCGCTGAGTCAGGCCGTGGACGTGCTCGAGGGCACGATCGAGCCGCCGGCCTGCCCTGTCGAGTAGGGCCGGTCCCAGACCCTCATTGCAGCGTGTCCCACAACGCGCGCTCGAGTCGTGCCGCGACACCTGAGCCGACGCCCACCTGCTCGTCCTGGTCGTGCTGCCTGTAGCGCAGGGCGGTCGTCACCTGCTGGTCTCGCAGGGCGGCCACCGTCAGGCGCACCTCGTGGTCGGGCTCAAGGATCCGCTGGACGCTCAGGGCGGCGCCCAGGACATCGGGGGGCCACGAGATCGCGGCTAGGTCGGCCAGGAGATCCTCGCCGGTGCTCTCCCACGGCTGCTCGATGACGCTCAGCCCGGCCGACTCTGCCACCAACGCGAACAGCCGCGGCGGCTGCTCCCAGCCGTCGCGGGCCACGTGTCGGTCCACATCGCGGATCACGGTTTCCAGGTCCGGTGTCGGGTGCATGTCACCATCGTCTCGTAGGGTTGTGGTCGTGACGTTCGAGACCGCCACGAAACCAGCGCCCAGCCGAGGTCCCAAGGGACGCGTGCTGGCGATCACGATCGCCATCCTTGCGGGGCTGCTGGTCCTCTTCTTGATCTTCACCGCGTTCTACACCGATCTTCTGTGGTTCCGTTCGGTGAACTTCACGTCGGTGTTCACCACGATCGTCGGGGTCCGGGGGCTGCTGTTCGTGGTCTTCGGCGCGGTGATGATGGGGATCGTGGGGGCCGGGATGTACACGGCTTACCGGACGCGGCCCGACTACGACCCCCGGCTCTCGGCGAGCATGGAGAGCTACCGGCAGAGCATCGAACCGATCCGCAAGTTCCTGCTGCTGGGTATCTCCGGGTTCTTGGGAATCCTCGGCGGGCTGTCCGCGATGTCGGAGTGGACCAGCTGGCTGCTGTTCCGCAACGGCGGGTCCTTCGGCACCCAGGATCCGCAGTTCGGGATGGACGTCGGCTTCTTCGTGTTCAAGCTGCCGTTCCTGCGCTACCTCACCGGCTTCGGCTTCATGGCCTTGTTCCTGGCGCTGATCCTGGTCATCGCCGTGCACTACCTGTACGGCGGCTTCCGGGTGCAGAACGGCTTGCAGGCCACCGAAGCGGCGCAGGTCCAGATCTCCCTGCTGCTGGGCTTGATCTGCCTGCTCAAGGCAGTCGCCTACTGGCTCGACCGGTTCGCGCTGTCGCTGAAGCAAGAGGACTTCGTCGAAGGCTTCACGGGTCTGCGATACCGCGACGTGGAAGCGGTGCTGCCGGCCAAGACGATCCTGGCGTTCATCGCGCTCGTCTGCGCGGCGCTGTTCTTCCTCAACATCTTCCGGCGTACCTGGACCCTGCCGCTGGTGGGTCTCGGGCTGCTGGGTATCAGCGCGCTGATCATCGGTGGGATCTACCCGGCCGTGGTCCAGCAGTTCCAGGTCCGGCCCAACGAGCCGGGCAAGGAGGCGCCCTACATCAGCCGCAACATCCAGGCGACCCGAGACGCCTACAACCTGTCGAACGTGCAGAGTTCTGAGTACTCCGCGGTGGGCCAGCCGGATGCCGAGTCCCTGGCGGCCGATCGGGGCACGCTGGACAACATCCGGTTGCTCGACCCGGCGATCGTGTCGCCGACGTTCCGGCAATTGCAGCAGATCCGTACGTTCTACTCCTTCCCCGATGCCCTGGATGTCGACCGCTACCAGTTGCCCAGCGGCCGCAGTGGCGCGATCGTGAGCACCCGGGAAGTCGACCTCGCCGCGGTGCCGGCGGCGCAGCGCAACTGGGCCAACGACACCCTGGTGTACACCCACGGATACGGTCTGGTTGCGGCTTACGACAACCGCGCGAACACCGAAGGTGAGCCCGAGTTCTTCGCCGAGGATATCCCGCCGACCGGTGAGCTGGAGATCGATCAGCCGCGGGTCTACTTCGGTGAGAAGTCCCCGCCGTACTCGATCGTGGGCGGCCCCGGTGGACCCCGG
>JALOLM010000067.1 GCA_025455985.1 Candidatus Nanopelagicales bacterium
AGACGAGCCCGGCGATGACGACCAGCTTCACGAGTCGTCTCCCAGCAGGGCCGCGGCAACCCGCTCCAAGCCGACCGCCCGGGAGGCCTTGATCAGGACCACGTCGCCTGGCTCAAGTTCTGCTTCGAGCACCGCGATCGCCTCATCGACGTCGGCCACGGCCATGGATTCCTCACCCCAGGACCCTTCGTGCGCGGCACCCATATGGATGGGCCGGGCAGCATCTCCCACCGCCACCAGTCGGGAGATGTTCAAGCGGACACACAACCGCCCGATCGCGTCGTGCTCGGCGGCCGACGTGGGTCCAAGTTCTCGCATCTCCCCCAGGATCGCCCAGGTACGACGGCCCTGGCCCATGGACGCCAGCGCACGCAGGCCGGCGGCAACCGACTCGGGATTGGCGTTGTAGGCGTCGTTGATGATCACTACGCCGTCGGCACGCTCGTGGACCTCCATGCGCCAGCGGCTGTCGAGCGTGACTGCCTGCAGTGCGGCAGCTGCTGTCTGGAAGTCCAGACCCAGCGCCACCGCAGCGGCGATGGCGGCGGCCATGTTGAGTCCCTGATGCTCACCGTGCAGTCCCGGCACGACATCGACGGACGTCCCCTCATGGACCACCGTCAGGTGCGGGATCCCAGCCACCAGATCCAGGGCCGTGATGCGTACGTCGGCATCCTGCGCACGGCCGAATGTCACCACGCGTCCGGGCGCCTTAGCCGACATCGCGCGCACCCGTGGGTCGTCGGCGTTGAGCACCGCCACCCCCGCTGCATCGAGAGCCGTGACGATCTCGGACTTGGCCAACGCGACGCCGTCCTGGCTGCCGAACTCGCTCAAGTGCGCATGGCCGACGTTCAGCACCATTGCCACATCAGGAGGTGTGATGCCGCACAGGTACTGAATGTGGCCCGTGCCCCGAGCCCCCATCTCAGCGACGAGGTACCGCGTCTGCTGGGTCACTTCGAACACGGTTCTGGGCAGGCCCAGCTCGTTGTTGAACGATCCCTGAGGCGCAACGGTCGGTCCGAAGCCGGAAAGCACCACTCGCAGAAGATCCTTGGTGCTGGTCTTTCCCGACGACCCCGTGAGCGCGATGACCTCAAGATCCGGGCACCTGTCGATGACGGCCCGGGCCAGTCGGCCGGCAGCCACCACCGTGTCGGCCACCTCGATCCGTGGCCCCTTCGTGGAGCGACTGACGAGGGCGGCCATCGCCCCGGCAGCCAGCGCGGCGTCGACGTGGTCATGGCCGTCGTGAGTCTCGCCGACCACTGCTACAAACAGGCTCGCCGGTGCGACCTCACGGGAGTCGGTCGTGACGGCGCTGATGGTCTCATCGGGGTCGGCGTCCAGCACTGTCCCCGCCACCGCTTGTGCCACTTCGGCCAGAGTCATCGAGATCATGATGCGCCGTCCAGTGCCGCGCGTGCCACCAACCTGTCGTCGAACGGATGCGTCACCCCGGCGACCTCCTGACCCGTTTCGTGTCCTTTGCCGAGGATCATCACGCAGTCCTCGGCAGTTGCTGCCGCGATCGCCTCCCGGATGGCCATGCCGCGATCACCGACCTCCCGGACATCCGCGCCCGCCACCTCGCGTGCGCCGCCCAGGACCGCGGCCCGGATCGCAGCGGGGGACTCCGAACGGGGATTGTCGTCGGTAACGATCACGTGGTCGGAACACTGGGCGGCCATCCGGCCCATGACCGGCCGCTTACCGGCATCCCGGTCACCGCCACAACCCAGCACACACCAGATTTTGCCTTGTGTCAGCGGCCGAACGGCCAGCAGTGCGCGTTCGACGGCGTCAGGGGTGTGAGCGTAGTCGACAATCACGGCCGGTTCGTCCGCATTGTCCGCTGTGACCACCTCCATCCGGCCAGGCACCCCGGCGAAGGCAGCCAACGCCTCGGCCGCGTCCGGCGGCTCAATTCCCGCACAGACCAGCATCGCCAAGGCACACAGGGCGTTGGCGACGTTGAACGTGCCGGGCGAGCCGACCCGGACCTCCACGCTGCCTGCAGGGTGAACCGCGCGAAACCGCGAACCCCGGGCTTGGGCCTCGATGTCAGTGGCAGTCCACTGTGCGTCCGGCGACAGCCCGTAGGTGATCACCGGAACCGCCGCTGACGTTGCGAGTTCCCGGCCCCACTGATCGTCGACGTTCACGACCCCGATCCGGGACCGCGCTGGTGTGAACAGTGAGGCTTTCGCCTCGAAGTAGTCGCGCATGGAGTCATGGAAATCGAGGTGGTCCGGACTCAGATTCGTGAATGCCGCCACGTCGAACACCACACCGTCAACCCGTCCGAGCGCCAGCGCGTGGCTGGAGACCTCCATGGCCACACTGTGCATACCCTCGGCCACCATCAGGGCCAACAGCGCCTGGACATCCGGGGCCTCTGGAGTAGTGCGGGCAGTCGGTAGGCGGCGGCCGGCGATGAAGGTACCTGTCGTGCCGATCAGTCCGGCTGGTGCGCCAAGGGCCTCCAGCGCCGCTGCGAGCATGTATGTCACGGTCGTCTTGCCGTTCGTCCCGGTGATCCCGAATGTCCGCAGGGACTCCGCCGGGTGGTCGTACACCAGCGCGCTGACCTCGCCGAGGACCCCTCGCGGGTCGTCGCAGACCAGTACCGGCACCTCTGCGGTGGCCATCATCTGCGCACCGGAGGGATCAGTCATCACCGCTGCCGCACCGGCGGCCACTGCCTGGTCGGCGAACCGTCCGCCGTGAGTCCGAGCCCCTGGAAGCGCAGCGTAGAGATCACCCGGCCGCACCGCCATCGAGTTCAGCGTGACACCCGTCACCGCGCCTGCCACAGGCGGCACCCCGAGGGCCCGGCAGATCAACGCCAGTGCCACCGGCGCTGTGGATTCCCTGGAGTAGGCCTGGCCGGAACCGGACACAGCCGCATTCACTGCCCGAGATCGGTGGAGAAGATCGGCATCTGCGGCGACTCCTTGCCCGTGGGCGGCACGTTCATGGCCTGCAGCCCGTGCACCATCACCTCGCGGAAGACCGGGCCGCCGGTCAGACCGCCGTAGCGGGACTTCTTCGGGTTCTGCACGATGACTCCCACGACCAGCTTGGGATCGTCGGCCGGCGCCACCCCGATGAAGGACGCCGTCACCGAGTTGTCATAGCACCCACAGGCATCGTTGATCCGGTAGGCGGTGCCCGTCTTTCCTGCCACCCGGTAGCCGGGGATGGCGGCCATCTGCGCGGTCCCCTCCTCACCGACGACCTGCTCCATCATCCGCATCGTCTGTTTGGCCGCCTGCTCGTCGACCACCTGGATCCCCTCGGGGGCCTGTGCGGGTTGGACCGCCCCCTCGGGGCTGATGTAGTTCTTGATCAACGTGGACGGCATCCGCACGCCGTCGTTCGCGATTGTCGCAAAGACCGACGTCGCCTGGATGGCATTCACCGAGAGGCCCTGGCCGAAGGCGATGGTCGGGAACGACGTGGGCGACCACTCGGATGGTGGTGGAACGTAGCCGTCCGACTCGCCGGGGAATTGCAGACCGGTCGGCTCCCCCACCCCGAACTTCTTGATGTAGTCGTAGAGCTTGTCGCCGCCGATCAACTCCGCCGCCTCGATCGTGCCCGTGTTGGCTGACTTGGCGAGGATCCCGGCGAGGGTCAACTGGTAGGTCGGATGGGCATCGTGGTTCCGGAACGTGCTGCCCCCGCGGGTGAAGCTGTAGGGAACCGTGAAGACCGTGCGCGGCGTTGCTGCCCGCTCGTTGAGCACGGCCGCCATGGTCATCACCTTGCTGGTGGATCCGGGCTCGAACACCTCGGTCAACGCACGGTTGTTGCGGTTGGCGTCATTTGCCTGACCCGGGAAGTTGGGGTTCATGGTCGGGACCGAGGCCAGGGCTTTGATCTCACCGGTCGTCGGGTCGATCGCCACCACGGTGCCACTGTCCGCGTCGACCTCCTTGACCCGCTGCTCGATCGCGCGCTGAGCGACCCATTGGAGGTCGGAGTCGATGGTCAACTGCACGGAGGTGCCGGGCACCGGCTCGCGTTCGCGTTCGGACCCGGTGGGGATCTGGCGACCGCCGAGGCCGCTCTCGAAGATCTTCTGGCCGTCCTGCCCGCGCAGTTCCTTGTCGAGGCCGTATTCGAGGCCGGCCCCTGCTTCACCGTCCTCGCGCACGTAGCCCAGGATGTTCGCGGCCAGCTCCCCGGAGGGGTAGAAGCGTTTGGTCGTGCGCTGGCCGAAGACACCGCGCAGATCCAGCGATGACACCGCGTCCCAGGTCTCAGGAGTGACCTGCTTGGCGAGGTACACGAAGTGCTTGTCCGTGGTCAGCGTCGCGACGATCTGTTCCTTGGGGAGGTTCAGGATCGGCGCGAGGTAGTCGGCCGTCGCGTCCTTGTCCGTCACCAGACGGGGATCGGCCGTCACATCGACGGCCTGCACCGACTCAGCCAACGGACGCATCTTGTCGTCGTAGATGGCCCCTCGGGCTGCCGGCAGGGTCACGACCGCCGTGCGGTCGGCGACGGCCTCCTCCGCACGGCCGGACCGGTTGAGCAACTGCAAGTCGACAAGGCGAGCTGTGAAGATCGTCAACACGAAAGCGACACCCAGGGCCAGCAGGCGCAGCCGCTTCGACGGGTCACCCGGCGAGTACGTGCGAGCGGGTCCGTCGCCGCCACCGTCGAGCCATCCCTTCAGGCCCGGCGGTCTGGTGGATGTGCTCACTGTCGATTCCTGGTGGTCGAGGGTTCCGGATGGGTGTGCGGGTCAACGACCCGTGATACCCAAGGGTTGCTCAGTATCCGTTCCGGGTGTGGTTGCCACGCCGGGCGATGGTGCTACGGGCACCGGTTCGGCAGGGGTCGTGGCCGCCGGTGCAGGTGCCGTGGCGGCTGGGTCAGGTGAAGGCACAACCCCCGGTGTCACCGGTGCGACCGTTGTGGACAACTGCCCGGTCACCGGGTCGATCGGCGCCCCGGCCGGGAACGCCTCGCCGAGGATCTGGCCGTCGGACAGCCGGATGAACACCGGCGTAGCGGCGGCCACCAGGCCCAGGTCCTTGGCGCGCTTGGCCAACGTCACCGGCGAGGACGCATTCTGGATCTGGGTTCGCAGAAGCTGCTCGCGCTGGGCCAGGTCCGCAGTTTGAATGCGCAACTCGTGAACGCGGAAACTGCCCTTGGCCAAGGCGGTGTTGAGTACCAGGAGGACCAGCAGACCCAGACTCATCACCGCGACGGAGCCGATCACGAAGGCGCTGGAACTCATCACTCCGGTACGGCTGGCCCGGGCGGCCGGCGCCGTGCGTTTGAGTACCGTGCGGCGCGAACCCGCGTGGGGTACGACCGTCATGATGCCTCCCGCAATTTCTCGGCTGCCCGAATCCGGACCGAACGCGCCCGCGGATTCACCGCTATCTCCTGCTCCGACGCTACCTCCGATCCGCGGGTAATCAGCCGAAGCCAAGGCCGCGAGTCGGCAGGGATGACCGGAAGGCCGGCCGGAGCAGAATGCTCAGCCCCGCGCCTCAGGGCCTGCTTGACCATTTTGTCCTCCAACGAGTGATAACTGAGCACGACGATCCGTCCGCCAGGACGCAGTCGCCGCAGGGCCTGTGGAAGCGCGGCGGCCAGGCTGGCCAATTCGCCGTTGACCTCGATCCGGATCGCCTGGAACGTCCGTTTGGCGGGGTGCCCTTTGCGACGGGCTGCCGCCGGCACACCTGCTTCGACCGCGGCAACCAGATCGTCACTGGTCCGCAGCGGACGCCGGGCCACAATCTCCCTGGCGATCCGCCGGGCGAACCGCTCCTCTCCGTACTCCCACAGCACCCGTGCCAGGTCGGACTGGGAGTAGGTGTTGAGCACCTCGTCTGCGGTGAGTTCGGCGTCGGTGTCCATCCGCATGTCCAGCGGCGCGGTGCGGGAGTAGGCGAAACCCCGATCGGGTTCATCGATCTGCATGCTGGACACGCCGAGGTCGAAGAGCACCGCATCCACACGATCGATATGCAGATCGTCAAGGACCTCGGACATCTGGTCGTAACGGGCGTGCACCACACGTGCCCTATCCTTAAATCCCCCCAGGCGCTCCGTGGCCGCCGCCACAGCCTGCGGATCCCGGTCGAGGCCCACAACCTGCGCATTCGGGAAACGCTGCAGGACCGCGGCGCTGTGGCCACCGAGGCCGGTGGTCGCGTCCACCATGACTGTCTCCTGATCGCCGGGGGTGAGCAGAACGGGGGTGAGTAGTTCGAGCACGCGGGGTAACGCCACGGGTACATGGCGCTGTTCCATCGCGTTCTCCTGGGGGTCGGGCCTCTGCGTCGAGGTCCCCGTCCGCGCGGGATGCGGATGGGGCCATCGTGGGTCCGGGGAAGTGATCCACGATGCCGGTGCGTCTTGAGCACCGGTGTTGCGTCGGCCGGGGGCCACAGCGCAGGGGTGTCGGGTGGGGCTGGGACATCAGAAGAGGCCAGGGACCACCTCCTCGGACAGCGTTGCGAACTGGTCGTCCTGCGTGCGCAAGTACTCCTGCCAGGCCTGCTCGTCCCAGATCTCCACGGTGTTGTGATTGCCGACCACGACACACTCGCGATCGAGACCGGCGTACTCGCGCAAGGAGGGCGGCACCGTGATGCGCCCCTGCTTGTCCGGCACTTGATCGAAGGCACTGGAGAACAGGACTCGGGAGTACGCACGCACCGCCGCGTTGGACTGGGACGCCTCACGAACACGCGCTGCGGCAGCCTCGAACTCCCCGATCGGCCACAGCACCAACGACCGGTCCTGTCCCTTCGTGAGGACAACACCCTCGGACAGCCCGGGGCGGAACTTCGCCGGCAGGATGACGCGGCCCTTGTCGTCGACCTTGGGGGTGTGCGTGCCCAGGAACATCACGCACCTCCCTTCCATCGGCAACCTCGGAGCCCCACAGTACTCCACTTCCCTCCACTAAGCACCACTGAACGCCAAGATTCTCCCCGAGTCACCCTGGATGCCCCCCGGGGATCCACATGGGCGTGATGAGGGCCACGACTGTGCACAGCGTGACCACCGAGGGGGCATGCTGACCCGGCGAAGCCGAACGGCCGACACCTCGACGGGGGACGCGTCTGGGACGGTGGCAGGGACAACGACCGCTCGCGGCGGTTCTATCCGTGCGGTGAGATCGTCCTTGTCACCAGGTCGCAGCGGTGAGTCAGCCAGGAATGCAAGGACGGACCACTGGGCTGGATTGGCGCACAGGGCTCAGGACCGCAGACGTCGCACGGATCTATGAACTGATTTCGGCGACACCGACCGACTCACGTCGGCGGGGCAGTGAAGTTACTCAGGAGTCGCGTTCGTCGCGCCGGTTGCGGTCCTGCCAGCGCTGCTCGAACCGGGCCATGAACCCCGACTGCCCCTTGGCCAGCTTGGCCTTCTGCGCTTTCGGGTTGGGGCCGGTAGCTTCAGCGGCGCCATTCTTGGGACCGCTGCGAATGCCGGCGATCACGAGGAAGACCGCACCGAGCATCACAAGGAAACCAAGAACGCCTAGCGGGACCAGACTGGCCGAGACCCCCCACAACATCAGACCGATGCCCAGCAGCGCACCGACTACCCCGATGACTACGCGACGGCGATCTGAACCGGAGGAACCATGCCGCAAGGACGTGGCAAATTTCGGGTCCTCGGCCATGAGGGCCCGCTCCATCTGCTCGAGCAATCGCTGCTCATGCTCTGAGAGGGGCACGTTCCTTCCTCCGTACTTGAGGTTCGTTATCAGTAACGATACGGGTACGTGCTCCGGATGGAAACCCGAGAGGTGCCACAACTTCTCTCAAGACCGGCTCAGACCTTCCGGATCGTCCGAAAGGCCCATGTCCAGCAAGCTCGCCGGGCGGACCGCACCCTTGCCGAAGCGGGCCACCGCGCGATCGACCGCCGTCTCTGCCTCGCGCCAGCCGACGTCCGGTTCGTCCCAACTGATCTGGTGGCTCGACCCGGAGGCCGCCATCAGTTTCTCCATGCGCACACCGACCAGGCGCAGCCGTGCGCGCTGCAAGCCGAGACCGTCGTAGAGCTCCGCAGCCCGCTGATAGATCTCCCGGCCGACATCGGTGCCCTCAGCCATCGTCTTGGAGCGGGTGAGCGTGGTGAAGTCGGCGAATCGCACCTTGATCGAGACGGTCCTACCGACCCAGCCGGCAGCCCGCAGCCGGGCGGCCACGCTGTCGGACAGCCCCAGCAGTTGCCGGTGGATGATGTCCGGATCGTCGATGTCGCCGGCAAAGGTGTGTTCGGAGCCGATGCTGCGCTCCGTGACGGCCGGGGTGACCTGCCGGCGGTCACGGCCCCAGGCGAGCTCGGCAAGTTGATCGCCGGCCGAGTGTCCGAGCGCGCGACGCAGCACCGAGCGCGGAAGGTGCGCCACATCAGCGACGGTGCGTACGCCCAAGGCGTGTAACTGTTCCTCGGTGCGCGGCCCCACCCCCCACAGCGCGCCGACCGGCAACGGATGCAGGAAGGCAACGATCGCATCAGCCGGAATGAGCAGCATCCCGTCGGGCTTGGCGTGAGCACTGGCGACCTTGGCCACGAACTTGTTGGGCGCGGCCCCGACCGAGCAGGTGATGCCCTGCTCGTCAAAGACCCGGGCCCGCAGCATCTCAGCGATGGTGGTCGGCGAGCCGAACTGACGGGTTGCCGACCCGACGTCGAGGAAGGCCTCGTCCAAGGACAGCGGTTCGACG
>JALOLM010000394.1 GCA_025455985.1 Candidatus Nanopelagicales bacterium
GCCAGGCGCCCGCGCAGGTCCAGCAGCGCCTTGCTGTGGATCTGGCTCACGCGACTCTCCGTGACGCCCAGCACAGATCCGATCTCAGCCAGAGTGAGGCGCTCGTAGTAGTACAGGGTCAGGACGACCTTCTCGCGCTCGGGAAGCCCGGCGATCTGCTCGGCGAGCAGGACCTTCATCTCCTCGGTCTCGTACTCGGCCTCGGGGTCTGGCGCACGGGGGTCCTCCAGCAGATCCCCGAGCGTCATCTTGTCCCCGCGATCGGATCCACCGTGGGTCACTTCATCGAGCGCGACGACGTTGGTGAATGCCACCTGGCTCATGAGTTTGGCAAGCGCCTTGCGACTCAGCCCCATACGTTCGCACAGTTCGGACTCGGTGGGCGCCCGCTTGAGCTCGGCCTCCAGCGCCGCGTGTGCCCGCTCGAGATCCTTGGCCTTGGACCGCACGGACCGAGGCACCCAGTCGAGCGAGCGCAGTTCGTCGATGATCGCACCCCGGATCCGGTTGATCGCGTAGGTCTCGAACTTGATCTGCCGGTCGATGTCGAACTTCTGGATCGCGTCGATCAGTCCGAACATGCCGTAGGACACAAGGTCACCGGACTCCACATTGTTCGGCAGCCCCGAGCGCACCCGACCGGCCACGTACTTGACCAGCGGTGCGTAGTGGACGATCAGCCGGTCGCGGGCACTTCGGTCATCGTCCTCCTTGTAGCGCCGCCAGAGCGCCTGGAGCGCGGACTCGTTGGCCGCGGCTTCTTCAGCCGCGATCGTCGCCTCGTCCAAGACGTCGGAGTCAGGCACGGGGGTGGGCATTCTCGTAGGCCGCGCGTAGACGCTCCGCGGACACGTGCGTGTAGATCTGGGTACTCGCGAGGCTGGCGTGGCCCAGCAGTTGCTGGACGTAACGCAGATCGGCGCCCCCGCTGAGCACATGGGTGGCCATACTGTGTCGCATCCCGTGGGGGGCGAGGTCCGGCAGTTCCGGGAAGGCCCGGGTGGCCTCGTGCACGACCCGCCGCGCGACCCGCACGTCGAGGCGGCCGCCACGGGCGCCGGTCAGAAGCGCGCGCTCCTGCGGCCGCGCGAGGTCATCGCGACACAACATCCAGCGTTCGAGGGCCCGCACACATGAAACAGTAAGCGGCACGACCCTCTGTTTGGCGCCTTTACCCATGACCGTCACGGTGCGCCGCGCAAGATCGGGGTCGCCGAGGTCCAGCGAGCACACTTCGCTGACCCGCAGCCCGCTGCCGTACAGCAGTTCCAGCAGGACCAGATCACGCACAGAGACCGGGTCGTCGGCCAGCCGGGCCAGCGTGTCGAGGGCCGAATTCAGCCGTTCCGGGTCAGCCACTCGCGGCAGGTCGGCCTTCACCCGGGGAGTGCGAAGTCGCAGAGTCGGATCGGCGTCGAGAATTCCACGCCGGACCGCCCAGTGCGCAAAACAGCGAACAGTGGCCACCCTTCTGGCCACTGTAGGTGAACCAGCCCCGCCCTCCCGGGCATCCGCGAGCCACTCCCGAATGCCCGCTGTGGTCATGGGCCGGGCACCGAGGTACTCGACCAGGTCGGCCATATCCGAGGAGTATGCCCGGCAGGTGTGGGCGGAGAAGCCTCGCTCACCGGCCATGTACTCGGCGAACCCGGCCAGGGCGGCGTCCCATGGATCCCCCGCATCCACTGTGGGTCCGCTAGCCGCTGCACCACGCACGCCCCAAAGCCTGCCGTCGCGACTACCCTGAGTCAAACGGGCTCGCGGTGCCTGCGGCCTCGATGCCGTCAGGCAACCATCGCGGGCAGCAAAGCATCGAGATCATCGAGGCTGACCAGCAGCGCCGCCCAGCCCTCGGCCACGGCGCGGTGCACACCGGTCGACGTGGAGCTGTCGATCGGACCCGGCACACCAAGCACGAGTCGGCCCAGGTCCGCAGCCGTCCGACCGGTGTTCAAGGCGCCTGATCGCTCGGCCGCCTCGACCAGGACCGTGCTCCCCGCCATGGCCGCGATCAGACGGTTGCGGTGCAGGAAACCGGCCGGGAGCAGCTTGGACCCAGGTGGGAACTCCCAGACCACAGCACCTGCTGCGGCGGCCCGCACGAACGCGTCCCGGTTTGCCTGCGGGTACACCCGACCCGCGCCCCCAGCGGCCACCACAACAGTGCGACCACCTGCCGTCAGGGCGGCTCGGTGAGCCGCCACGTCGACCCCCAAGGCACCTCCTGAAACGACAACGCGCGCGGTGGCACATATCCGGGCGGCCAACTCCCCGGCGATGCGTCCGCCGTAGTCCGAGCAGTGCCGGGCACCGACGACTGCCGCCATCGATTCTGAGGCGGTCGGCAAGGTGCCCCTGACCCACAACATGAGCGGCGCAGCACCCCCGAGCCGGTCCAGCCCTGTCGGCCAGCCCTGGTCCCCCGCCACGATGACCGATCCGCCGACCTCGAGCCACGGCGTGAGGAGCGACGTGGCGACCGTTTCGACCAAGTCCGGGCCGACGATCGCCCCGGCTTGAGTCAGCGCAGCGTCGACATCCCCAGCCCTGCGACCTGCCGCACTCAGTACGACGACGGCCAATGTGTGCACATCCATGCTCCGATCGTCATGGATGTGGCACCAGACGCGGGCCCGCTGCCGGGATCTGTGGATCAGGCTTGCGGGTTGTCCCCAACCGGGAGGTCCTCCACGTTCACGTCCTTGAACGTCAGGATCCGCACCGACCGGGCGAAGCGGCCCTGCCGGTACATGTCCCACACCCACACGTCACGCAGTTGGACCTCGAAGAAGACCTCACCGCCAACCGGCGTTCGGTCTCCACGACGTGGCGGAACATCCCCACCACCTCGCGGTACTGCCGGTAGAGGTCGAGTTCGACTTCACTCTCATATCGCTGCAGATCGTCCACGCTCATGCGACTCCCTCTCGAAGTGCTCGTCGGACAGTGATGAATCGGTGGCGATGCACGGGGCTGGGTCCATGTGCCTGCAGCGCATCACGGTGCATCGCGGTGGTGTAGCCCTTGTGCACGTCGAAACCGTACTGCGGATAGCGGCCGTGCAGAGCCACCATGTGCCGATCCCGGGCGCACTTGGCCAGAACGCTGGCCGCGGCAATCGTCGCCGAGACCTGATCGCCCTTCCAGACTGCCAACTCAGGACGGCCCAGGCCCCCGGGGACGAAACCGTCGCACAAGGCATAGTCGGCGGTCGGCGACAGTCGCAGCCACGCCCTGCGGAACGCCAGCAGGTTCGCCCGGTGCAAACCCATCTCATCGAGTTCGCCGACCTCCACAGCGCTGACCGCCCAGGCCAGCGCCTGCCGCTTCACCCGCTGCTCGACCCGCTCCCGGGCAGCCGCGGTGAGCAGCTTGGAGTCGTTGAGTTCGGCGATCCGGCTGTTCGGGTTCAAGATGACGGCGGCCGCGTAGAGCGGCCCTGCGCAGGCACCCCGGCCCGCCTCGTCCAGACCCGCGACCAGCGGGAAGCCGGCGCGGCGCACTGCGTTGTCGAACGCGTAAGGCCCGGAGCCCTTCCGCGGTGCGGGGATACTCGCCGGACCAGCCACAGCCCAACAATAGGCAACGCTGTGACGAAACCGGTCCAGGCCAGCCGATGTCGGCGTCGGGAACTACTTCTGCTGCTCGTCGAGCCTCGGGTCGTCGAACGGCTGCGCTGGAATCGGATGGGTCGAGAACGCCGAGAAGGGCCATACGGTGAGTACGACCCGGCCCACGACGTTCTCCACCGGGACCGTTCCCTGGTTGTCGTTGAGGTGATAGCGGGAGTCGGCGGAGGCGTTGCGGTTGTCGCCCATGACGAACAGGCGGCCCTCGGGGACGTTGACGTCGAAACGCACGTCGTCGGTGGTGTCACCTGGCTTGATGTAGGGCTCTGTGAGAGGCACTCCGTTGAGCACGATCCGGCCGTCGGTGCTGCAGCAGCGAACGTGGTCGCCGCCCACCCCGATCACCCGCTTCACGAGGTCGTCGCCGGTGTTGCTCGGAAGAAGGCCGATCCAGACCAGCGCGCCCGCCAGCCCGCCGGCCGGCTCCTTCTGCGCGGCATCGAGCCAGTCACCAGGATCGCGGAAGACGACGATCTCGCCTCGCTTGACGCCCCCGAAGCGGGTGGAGAGTTTCGACGCCAGAATCCGGTCGTTGGGCATCAGGGTGTTTTCCATCGACTGGCTCGGCACGTAGAACGCTTGAACGATGAACGTGCGGACCACGAAGGACAACCCGAGCGCCACCACCAGGATGATGACGATCTCTTTGATGAAACGCCAGAAGGCGTTCCCCGACTTCTCAGCCGTGTCGGACTCGCTCACGCGCCGGTGTTGTCGCGCTTCTCGCGGATCTTGGCGGCCTTGCCGCGCAACTCACGCAGGTAGTAGAGCTTGGCCCGGCGCACGTCGCCACGGGTCACGAGCTCGATGTGGTCGATGATCGGGCTGTGCAGGGGGAACGTACGCTCCACACCGACACCAAAGCTGACCTTGCGCACGGTGAAGGACTCGCGCACACCGCCACCTTGGCGACGGATGACCACACCTTGGAAGACCTGCACACGCTTGCGGTCGCCTTCGACCACGTTGACGTGCACCTTGACGGTGTCTCCGGGCCGGAAGGCGGGAATGTCGTCGCGCAGACTTGCCGCGTCGATGGCGTCCAGGGTGTGCATGATCGCTCCTCGCATTCGCCACAGGTCGAACGCATTGTGATGGTGGGTGGTTCTTTGGGAGTAACCCGTGTTCCGCCGCGTGGCCCCCTGTGGCGGGTGGCGCGGAACCTCTCCAGTGTGCCACACCGGTCAGTCCGGTCGGCCGGGCAGTGTCCCCACCGCCGTTGGGCGCCCGGGACGGTCGTGCGGTGGCGCCGCACGAAAGTGGCATGGCAT
>JALOLM010000395.1 GCA_025455985.1 Candidatus Nanopelagicales bacterium
GCCCCGCCCAGCGGGAACGTCAGCGTCGAGATCGCGAGGACGGACATCGTGGGCAAGGTGGCGGCCGACGGCGCCGTGACGATGACCATTCCGTACCAGGCGACGATCAGCGCCTTCGGCCTCAAGTGCACGGTGCAGGGCTCCGCGGCCCTGTCCTCGTCAGGTACGGACAGCAACGGCGGCGGTACCGGCCGGGGGTACGACGCTGCCAGCGGCACCTTCGCAGTGGCCGGCACATCTGCGCCTCCAGCGACGAGTGGGACGCTGTGTGCGCTGGCCGACGACGTGGTCGACCTGAGCCGGGGGATCGGGTGGTACTTCGACGGCACCCTCAGTGCGGGGCCGGGGGTGCCGAGTCTGCTGCCGCAATCGGTCGACGCGAAACTGCCGAAGCGGGTGAAGCGCAAGGGACGCACTGTCCTAGTGAGCAGCCCACTGGTGACCAACGCCGGCCAGAAGGTGTCGGCGAAGGTGACGTGGGGTGTCAGGAAGTCGGCCGGAGGCAGCAAGAAGTCGTATGCGCGGCTGTCCACCAAAGGGGGCAAGGTCGTGCTGCGCACGACGGGCAAGGCCAGGAAGCTGTACGTCCGGATAGCGCTGACATCACCTGCGGCGCCGGGTTATGAGGCCTTCCGCTTGACGCGATCGTGGAAGGTCAATTGAGCCGTCGTTCGACCGTCTAGTGCACTGCGATTAGGGCGGCCATCCGCTTGATCGACGTCTGGAATCCCATCCGGGCGACTGCGGCGAGGGGTTTGGCGAGGAACTGGGGCACGCCGCGGACGTGGATGTCCTCGACCCAGTCCAGGCGTGAGGTGTTCGTGCCAGTTGACGTGACCGATAGGTGAACCACCCCGAGCTTGGTGATGCGGGCGGTCATCGCCTCCGGGTCGAGTTCGTCGACGCGCATGTGGTCGGGCAGTGCAAGGGGGCCAACACCGGTGGTCGCAATGAATTCGGTGCCCGGTCCGCCGTCCCCGGTGAGCACCTCCACCCGGGTCAGCGGCACCCAGTTGGCGTGACCCTTCCAGTCGATCAACTCGTCGAAGACGGCGTCGGCGGGTAGGGGCAGGTCACGCGTGACTGTGAAGTAGACGTTCGCCATGTCATTGGGCCTCTCGGTGATGTCTTTGTGAGCCGCGGTTACCTGTCGACGACGACCTGGCCGTCTCGGACGGACGCCGCCAGCACGGTCAACGGTGCCGGTGATTTGCCCATTGCGATGAGCTTCCTTGACCATTTCGGTGCGGTGACGCCGGCGAAGCCAGGGGTCCAGTCGAGGTTCTCCCCGGAGCAGACGTCGAACCGCGAGTTGTGCCACGGGCAGGTGATGACCCCGTTTTCGTACCCTCCGCGTGGACCGCGGCTGAGGCTGAGTCCGGCATGCGGGCACCGGTCGCTCACGACGCAGACCTCATCGGGGTTCTCGGAGCGGCGGATCACCAGGTACTTCTCCCCGTCGATCGTGACCGGGGTGGGGTTGTCGAGGGCGAAGTCTTCGATCGGCCCGAGCTGCGTCTGCATGCCTTCACGCTACCCGTGGTTGACGCATCCGCATTCTCGGCTCCTGGTGGGTGCAAGAGGGCCTGCATCGAAAGGTTGAGTTGGGCGCGAGGTGTTCGACAGCCCCGCCGTTGATCATCTACTGTCGGCTCATTGCTCGCGGCCTCGCGTGGCAGGAGAGGTCGGTGGCATGCGCATCGTCAAAGTTCTGACCGCCACCATGGCCAGCGTTGCCGCGCTTGGCGGGGTCCCGGCCGCCCACGCCTCGGTGCCCGCCAAGAAGCAACCCCCGCCGTCGTTCAGCGCCACCATCAAAGAGGGCCGCAAGGCGGTGCGGGCTGAGTTGAAGCGCACCAAGTCGACCTCGGCGTCCATCGCTCTGGTGTCCAACGGCAAGACGGTGTGGAGCCAGACGTTCGGCCGGGTCAACACTGCGGGCAAGAAGCCATCGTCCACGACCAGGTACGGGATCGGCTCGGTCAGCAAGATGGTCACTGCGATGGCGGTCATGCAGTTGGTGGATGCCGGCAAGATCTCCCTGGATGCTCCGGTCGTGCGTTATGTTCCGGACTTCTCGATGCTGTCACCGCAGTACAAGCAGATCACCGTGCGGATGCTGCTCAACCACTCGGCCGGGTTGCCTGGCATCGATCTGTCGAACAGCCTGAGTCCGCAGTGGATACCCGGGTACGCCGAGGTCGCCATGGCAGGATTGCGCAACTCGCGCCTGAAGACGACGCCGGGTGCGATGAACGTGTACTGCAACGACTGCTTCACGTTGGCCGGGGTACTGGTGGAGCGGGTCTCGGGGGTGCCGTTCCAGGACTACGTGACGAAGAACATCTTGAAGCCTTTGGGCATGAGTCACTCGACCTATCCGACGTCTGTTCCGGCGCAGGGGACCGTGGCGCCGGCCATTGTCGACGGCAAGGTGCAGCCATGGTTGAACTACAACCTCTTCGCCTCCGGCGCACTGTTGTCGACACCCCGCGACATGGCCCGCATGGCGAGGGTCTTCACCGGGGACGGGGTCGTCGACGGCAAACGGATCCTGTCCAGTTCTGCCATCCAGCAGATGAGTGTGGATCAGACGACCACCACGTTGCGGGTCGGTACTCCCGGCGAGTTCCGCTACGGCTTGGGCTGGGACACCGTACAAGACCCGGCCTTGAAGGCCGCCGGTGTGCTCGGCTGGACCAAGGGCGGGGATGCTGCACCGTACAGAACGACTTTCGCGATCGCACCGGACCAGGGCTTGGCGGTCGTCGTGCAGGTCGTTGGGGTTGAGTCGACCTTCCAAGGTGCCCGATCACTGGGTCAAACCGTGCTTCTGAATGCTCTGGTCGAGACCGGTGCGGTGAAGAAGATGCCGAAGCAGGTCAGCGGTATGCCCTTGAAGCAGAAGGCGACGCCACGGGACATCAAGCAGATCAGCGGCACCTTCTTGGCCTCTGCTGCGCCACAACTGAAGGTGACCGAAGCCAAGGGCCGATCGCTGAAGCTGGCGCGACTGACCGGGGGCAAGTGGGTGAGGGATCCGGGCCGCTATGAGCTGCGCAAGGACGGGGCGTTCTGGTCCACCGTCACCCTGGGGACCTCGATCCGGTCTGTGAGGGCCTGGGGTCGCACCTACCTGGTGCAGCGCAGTATCGACGGGACCGGGACGTACTCCGCCGACCTGGCTATCGGTCAGCGGACCCGTCCGGGGGGTCCGTTGTCGCCGGCATGGCAGGACCGGGTGGGCCAGATGTGGTTGCTGGCCAACGAGGATCCGAACTCGCGGCTTTGGCTTCTGGCCGGCTTGCAGTTCGCGGCCATTCCTGGCTTGTCCGGTTACCTCATGGCCCAGGGCGCACCCGTGAACTCGGTCCCGTTCGATGCCACGACCAGCGACAACGCCGGAACGATGTTCCTGCAGATTCCGTTCTTCCTCGGCCGGGACCTGTTCGACTTCAACTTCTCGATGCAGGGCGGCGAGGAGCTCCTGTCGGTCAGCAGCAGCGTGCTGCGGCCCGCCGCGACGGTGCCTGGCCTGGCCTC
>JALOLM010000068.1 GCA_025455985.1 Candidatus Nanopelagicales bacterium
CGTCGTGACCGCCGCCCAGATGCAGAAGATGAAGGACAAGGCGATCCTGGGCAACATCGGTCACTTCGACAACGAGATCGACATGCTCGGTCTGGCCGCGGTCTCCGGGGTGCAGGCCAAGGAGATCAAGCCGCAGGTCCACGAGTGGACGTTCGAGGACGGTACCTCGATCATCGTGCTGTCCGAGGGTCGGCTGCTCAACCTGGGCAACGCCACCGGACACCCCTCTTTCGTGATGAGCAACTCGTTCACCAACCAGGTACTGGCCCAGATCGAACTGTTCACGAAGACCGAGCAGTACCCCGTGGGCGTCTACATGCTCCCCAAGCACCTCGACGAGGAGGTCGCCCGTCTGCACCTGGCCGCGCTGGGAGTGGGTCTGACCGAGCTCACCGCGGAGCAGGCCGAGTACCTCGGGGTGGCGGTCTCCGGGCCGTACAAGCCGGAGTACTACCGCTACTGAGGCGACGTCTGTTCAGCCCCGGCGTTAACGTTTGACGGCGACGCGCCGGGGCTCACGGACAGTCAGCTGCGGTTCCAGTAGTGTGCACCGCATGAAGATCACCTTTGCGGCTGTTGCCGCCGCTCTCGTCGCCCCCGCCATCCTGGCAGCTCCTGCCTCGGCCTCGACCGACACGGTCAAGGTCAAGGTGGCCATCGACAACTGCACCAACTGCACAGTCATGGCCACGTGGAGCAAGAAGGCCACCCTCAACAGCCGTGGGGCAGAAGGTGGGGTCTTCGCCGACGTTGAAGCAGGCGCGCAAGGGAACGAACGGCGCCTACTTCTGCACGATCGCGGCGAAGGGGACCATTGAGGCCTCCGCCGGAACCGTGAAGGCCGACGGCACGAAGCTGCTGGCCGTGTGGGCCACGCCGCAGCTGGAGGCTCAGGGCAAGAAGTTGAAGGGCAAGGACAGCATCAAGGGCGTGTACGGCACTCAGAACACGCTGCCCTGCCAGTGAACTGACTCGCACCGCATCTTTGCCAGCCCCGTCCCCGGCTCTCCCGGGGGCGGGGCTGGTTTGTTGAGCGGGTACCCGAGGGACGCATGCCGGCCTCAATGCCCGTGCAGGCGGGCGTAGGACCCGAAGCCCACAAGTACCCCCGTCGCCCAATCTGCGAACGGGCAACCATTACCGTTACTGAGCAAAGCCAACGAGGGGTGGGTACATGTCGAAGCGTTTGTTCACGTCCGAGTCGGTGACCGAGGGTCACCCGGACAAGATGGCCGACCAGATCTCCGACACGATCCTCGACGCCATGCTCAAGGACGACCCCAAGAGCCGCGTTGCAGTGGAGACCTTCCTGACCACGGGTCTGTGCGTGGTGGGCGGTGAGGTCACCACCTCCACGTGGGTGGACATCCCGGAACTCGTACGGCAGACCGTGCTCGACATCGGCTACGACTCCTCCGACAAGGGCTTCGACGGCAAGTCTTGTGGTGTGTCCATCGCCATCGGAAAGCAGTCGCCGGACATCGCCGCCGGCGTGGACGACGCCCTTGAAGAGCGAGTTGGGCACAGCGCCGACCCGCTCGACTCCCAGGGCGCTGGCGACCAGGGCCTGATGTTCGGATACGCCTGCGACGACACTCCCGAGCTGATGCCGCTGCCCATCTCACTGGCCCACCGTCTGGCGCAGAGGCTGGCCGAGGTGCGCAAGAACGGCGCCCTGCCGTACCTGCGGCCCGACGGCAAGACCCAGGTCACGATCGAGTACGACGCCGACGCCGCGGTGCGACTCGACACAGTGGTACTCAGCACTCAGCATGCGCCTCGGATCGACCTGGAGAACCTGCTCACGCCGGATATCCGCGAGCATGTCGTGGACCCCGTCCTGGCTGACCTCGACCTGGACACCGAGGGTTACCGGCTGCTGGTGAACCCCACCGGCATCTTCGAGATCGGCGGCCCGCAGGGTGATGCCGGCCTCACCGGCCGCAAGATCATCGTCGACACCTACGGGGGTATGGCCCGGCACGGTGGTGGTGCCTTCTCCGGCAAGGACCCGTCCAAGGTCGACCGCTCCGCCGCTTACGCCATGCGCTGGGTCGCCAAGAACGTGGTGGCCGCGGGCTTGGCCAAGCGCTGCGAGGTCCAGGTGGCCTACGCGATCGGCGTGTCCCACCCCGTGGGGCTGTTCGTGCAGACATTCGGCACCGGAACCGTCCCCGATCAGCAGATCCAGGACGCGGTGACCAGGGTCTTCGACCTGCGGCCCGCCGCGATCGTGGCCGAACTCGACCTGCTGCGCCCGATCTACGCGCAGACCGCGGCCTACGGCCACTTCGGCCGGGAGCTGCCGGAGTTCACCTGGGAGAGCACCCACCGCGCCGAGGCACTGGCAGCCGCCGTCCAGGGCTGAGCGGCCACCCGCCGTCGGGGAGATTGCTTCCGCGGGTCAGTCGTCCAGGCCGGCTGCCTCGCGCAGTGCGACCTCGAAACCCTCGAGGTCGGCGACGGTCAAGGTGAGCCCCGGGTGCAGGATGATGCCCGACGGGTCCAGGATCTTGACCGGCTCGCGGAACTCCACGCAGACACCGCCTGCGGTCGTGGTCCCGAACGTCGCGCCCCGATCAGCGAACGAACCTCGCGCGCCGATGGCTTTGACTGCCGAAAAGGGTCCCGTCCGAGACACACACCGGATATTCTTCACAGAGGTCCGGCATCGCCAGGGCCCGAAGCGTGCGTCGAGGGTCTTCTGACTCAAATCCACCTTCGCGGTCAGCGGAGTAACACCGATGGCGGCCAGCGCTGGTAGATACTTCTTCTCAAAGGCGAACTCGAAACGCACTGTCCAACCGTACGCCCCCGAGGTCCGCGAGGTGAGCAATGGAGTTGCAGGGCCACCCGCTGCTCCGTGGCGACATGCCCGCGGATCCTCACGATGCACGGCGCAGCAACCGGGACCGGCTGTTGCGCAGCATCATCACCCGGGGCCCGGCCACCCGAGCGGAACTGTCGCGGCGGACCGGCCTGAGCCGGCCCACGATATCGGTGATCGCCAATGAGCTGCTCACGACCGGCCTGCTCATGGAAGGCGAACGGGTCCACAGCGGGGGCGCGCCGGGGACGCGCTTGCACCTGGCCAAGGACACCGGCGTCACCATCGTCGTCGATCTGCGCGACCTCTCTCGGCTGCGGATGGCCACGGTTCCGGCCAGTGGCGAGATCGCCACGACGACGACTGTCAGCGTGGCATCGGGCACGCAGGTTCTCTCCGAGATCCTGGCCTTCTCCCAGCGCGTGGAGCCGGCTGCGCTGTTGGGCGTCTCGCTGGCGGTGGACGAGTGGGTGTCGGCCGAGGGCCAGTGGCAGGGCAGCCCGGACCGCGAGTTGGGTCCCGAGCTGGTCGAGCAACTGCGCAAGAAACTGCGCCTGCCGGTGTTCACGCTGACAGCCTCGAAGGCCATCGCCGTGGCTGATCTGCGGGACAGCCCCGCAGGGCTCACAGCGCAGGCGAGCCTGGTCCTCGGAAATCGTCTGGACATGGCGATCACGGTGGGGGGCAGGACCTGGCCCGGCGTGCGCCGGCCGTCGGGCGACATCGCTCATCTGGTCGTCGGGGGTGATGGGCCGACGTGCCCGATCTGCGGTCGGTCATGCCTGCAGGAACAAGTGCGAATGCTGCTCACGGACTCGTCGGCCGACGCCTGCGATCAGGCGGCGACCGCCCTTGCCGCGGCCGTGTCGCCGCTGGTCGCGGGTATTGAACTCGAGGAAATCGTGCTCGCGGGTTTCCCCGACGACGTGGCAGACACGGTGGCCACGGGCCTGCACGGGCAGTTGGCCGACCGGCTCATGCCGCATCTGGTCCCCACGGTCCGGATCTCACTTCGCGGCGAGAACGGCCTACTCGAGGGGGCCGCGGCCATGATGCTGTACCGCCGCCTGGGTTGACGCCGGGGCTGTCGGCACGATCACCACGATGTGTGCAGTGGGCGACCCTCGGCATAACCCGCGGCGGACTGGACGCCGACGGCGGCTTTCGATGCGAACTCCTCGACAGTGGCAGCCCCTGCGTACGTGAAAGCGCTGCGCACCCCGCTGATGATCTCGTCGATGAGGCTCTCCACCCCGGGACTGCCGGGGTCCAGGTACATCCGCGAGCTCGAGATGCCCTCCTCGAACAGCGCCTTGCGGGCCCGGTCGAATGCGGAGTCCCGCGCGGTGCGGTTGCCCACTGCGCGGGCCGATGCCATGCCGAAAGACTCCTTGTAGGGCCGGCCGTCGGGGGAGATCTGGACGTCGCCGGGTGACTCGTGGGTGCCGGCAAACCAGGACCCGATCATCACCGCGCTGGCCCCTGCGGCCAGAGCCAGGGCGACGTCGCGCGGATGCCGGATGCCGCCGTCGGCCCAAATGTGCTTGCCCAGGGAGCTTGCCGCCTCGGCGCAATCGAGAACAGCTGAGAACTGCGGCCGGCCGACACCGGTTCGCATGCGTGTAGTGCACATCGCCCCGGGGCCCACACCCACCTTGACGATGTCGGCGCCCGCTTCGAGCAGTTCCACGGTTCCCTCAGCGGTCACGACGTTGCCGGCCACCACCGGCACCGGCTGCGGACCGATCGCGGCGAGGGCCTCGAGCATCTTCACCTGGTGGCCGTGCGCGGTATCGACGACGAGTACATCGACCCCTGCTGCGACAAGCGTCTTGGCACGCACCCCGACGTCGCCGTTGATACCCACTGCCGCCGCGATGAGCAGTTGGCCTGAGGCGTCAACCGCCGGCTCGTACAAGGTGGACCGCAGGGCACCCTGCCGGGTCATTATTCCCGCCAACCGGCCGTCCGTACCGACGACGGGGGCGAACCGGCGGTGTTCTGCATGCAGCCGGTCGAACGCCTCGCGCGGAGTGACCGTGTCCGGCAGTACGAACAGGTCCGTGCTCATGACCTGGTGCACCTGCGCGAAGCGGTCCGCCTGTTGACAGTCCCCTTCGGTGACCACCCCGACGGGCACATCGTCCTGCGTCACGATGGCCGCGCCGTGACTGCGCTTGGGGATGACGGCCAACGCCATCCCCGCGGTTTCCGTGGGCACCAGCGTCGCCGGGGTTTCAAAGACCAGGTGCCGGGCCTTGACCCAGCTCACGACCTCGGCCACCACGTCGGTCGGGATGTCCTGCGGGATCACCGCCAAGCCGCCCCGGCGGGCGATGGTCTCAGCCATCCGGCGCCCCGAGACCGCTGTCATGTTGGCGGCCACCACCGGGATCGTCAGACCGGTCGCGTCGGGGGTCCTGAGTTCCACATCGTGGCGGGAGGACAGCGCCGAGCGGTTGGGGACCAGGAACACATCGTCGTAGGTCAGGTCATGGGAAGCCGTGTTGAGCAATCGCACGCTCACGACGGTACGCCCACGCGGGCGCCTACGCTGGAACCATGGCAGGTCACGACCATCCGGTCTTCTCGCAGGTCTACCGATTGCTGGCGCGGGCTGAGGACTCCGGGGCGATCGGCAAGGCACGCACAACAGTCTCCGAGGCCCTACACGGGCGTCTGTTGATCGTCGGGCTCGGACCCGCCGAGGACTTGCACCATCTGCCCGCGACGGTGACCGAGGTGGTCGCCGTGGAACCCAGCGGGCCCATGCGCCGGGCAGCGGCCGGGGCGATCGCGGCGTCGGGTTTGCCGGTCGAACTGCTCGACGCGCTCGGCGAGGATCTGCCGCTGGCTGACAACAGCGTGGACTCGGTGCTCTTCGCCTACGTTCTATGCAGTGTCGAGGATCCCGAGCAGGTGGTCGCGGAAGCCCTTCGCGTGCTGCGCCCGGGTGGCACCATCGCGGTCCTCGAGCACGTTGTGGCCGAAGAGGGCAGCTGGATGCGCCGGACTCAGCGACTGCTGGCTCCCGCGTGGCCCTACCTGGCAGGGGGGTGCCGCTGCGACCGAGACACCAAGGCCGTGTTCGCGGCGGCTGGGCTGGATGTCAGCGACCTGGCGTCCCCGTCGTTGACCTTCGTCCCGCCCGTGGCGCCGTCCCTGGTCGGCACCATCACGGTGGGTCCGAGCGCCGGCCGCTGACTAGCAGGACCGCCTCAGCGCAGACGGACCGACAGACACGTCACACAGCCCTCGAGCTTCTCGAACTCACTGATGTCCACGGCCACGACCTCCAGCCCGCGGCCGCGCAGGATGTCCGCGGTGAGCGGCGCAGAAGAGGCCATCAGCACGGTCGTATCGTCAAGGACCACCACGTGCGATCCGGGCTCCTCGGGTACCGCCAGGAAATCCTTGAAGTACCCCGGATCGTCCACGAGCGGCGGGTAGCCGATCACCGTGCCGTCGGGCAGGGCGGTCACAGCGCTCTTGAGGTGCAGCACCTTCGTCACGGGAACGGGCTGGACCTCGACACCGAGTAGTTCGCCGAGCTGCTGGATTCCGGCCAGGTTCGTGCGACCGCCCACCCCGGCGTAGAAGCGGTCGCCGATCTTCAGCACGTCGCCGCCGTCCAGCGTGCCGGGTGCCTCGATCCGGGTCGCGGGCACCCCCAGCCCGGCCAAGGCCTGCTCTACCGCGGGAATCTCGTCCCTGCGCGCGGGGGCGCCAGGGCGAGTGATCACGGCCCGGCCCTGCCACCACACCATCGTGTCCTCCACGAACACGCCGTCCGGCAGTTCGGGAGCAGCCGGCACCTCGACCGGCTCCCATCCGAATTCGGCCAATGCGTCTACGTACGCCTGCCACTGCCGCAGCGCCAGATCAGCATCCACCGGCTGGCGGTCGATGTGGGTCAGCAGGCCGTCAGCCAGCCGGGGACTTGGCCGGCGGACAAGGCATTTCATGTGAGCTGCTCCAGAAGCTCGGCCATCTTGACCTGGACGATATTGATCGCCCGTAACGGCCTGATCATGACCTTGAAGTCGGTGATCAGACCGGCAGAATTCCAGGTGATCATGTCCACCCCGTTGACGCTGACGTCGTCGATCTCGGTCTCGAACTCGAGCACGGCGTTGTTGCCGTCGACGATCTCGCGGACGTACCGGAACGTCGGATTGGCGATCACATGCATCGCACCGGTCAGATACAGCGCGGTGAGATCGCGGCCTTGCTGGGCGCGGAACAGGACAGGCGAATGAAAGGTCGCGTCCTGCGCCAGCACCTGGTTGAGCAGCGCGGGATTGCGGGTGCGCACGACCTCGTGCCAACGTTCCAAGGGGGTGTCCATGAGCGTGACTATCGTGCCCGCCGCACCGCCGCGTCAACTCCGGGCCAGCAGCAGTTCCACGACGCGCCGGGTGGCTGAGCCGTCCTCGTGTGGACAGAACCTCCGCCTCGCTTCGGCAAGCGGAACGGGGGTGGCCGGCAATCCCATTCCCAACCATCCGCGCAGCGTCTCCAGGTCGGATGTTCGGGGGCCCGGCAGTTCCTCGTCGGTGAGGTAGACCCCACGGGGGTAGTCGACGGGCGTGAAGAAGGCCACCTGCGATCCCGTGGCCAGGAAGTCGAAGACCACAGAGGAGTAGTCGGTGATCAGCAACTGGGTGCTGGCCAACAGCTCGTTGGTGGTGGTCGCCGGTGGCGGCAGAAAGGCGGAAAGACCTGGGTGGGCCGCAGCAGCCGCGGCGAGCTTCGAGTGCACCCGCAGGACCGGGCGCAATCCGGCAGGCGTGGCCTGCGCGATCGCCTGCATCCGCGCAGCGACGTCGTCGAGGTCGTCGGTGGCCGTGGTGTACGACTGCTCCTGCCACGTGGGCGCGTAGAAGACCAGATCCCGGGCAGGCCGCGTGCGGAACTGCACATCCACTCTGGGCGATCCCAACTCGACGACATTGCCCGAACCCACACCGAAGGCGCCGTGATACATGGTCCGGGTCATGTACTCACCACTGGACAAGACGATGTCGGCGGACTGCAGGTTCGCCACGGTGTTGGCGATGTGGCTGTAGGGGCCCGCGACGTCGCGTCCCATCCGCTTCAACGGCGTGCCGTGCCAGGTGTTCAGGTACACCTGATCCTCGCGCTTGTCGAACAGCGGCGGGAAGGTGACGTTGTTGACCAGGTAGCGGCTTGTGGCCAGCGCCTTGAAGTAGGCCGCGGACCGGTACTTCACCGCGGTGACCCGGGGATCGTCGAACGCCGCCGGCTCGCGCATTGCCCAGATCAGCGGCAGGTCGGTGTGGGTCAGCAGATGATCGGCGATGGCTGCCGGGTTGTCGTTGCACGCGGTGGCCTCGTAGGACTCCAGCAGGACGACCTCGTGCAGGGGAAGCCGCCGCCATCGCGCATAGACACGCTGCGCCGCCACCTTGGCCACACTGCGCACGCCGCCCACGCCCGAAAGGCTACCCATAGGCTGACCCGGTGAGGGTTCTGCATCTGATCTCCAGCAGTGGTGTGTACGGCGCGGAGAAGATGGTGGCCGGTCTATGCGCGGCGTTGCCCAAGTTCGGCGTCCTGCCGGTACTGGAGGTCTTCGACAACGCGCACTCGCCCAACATCGATGTGGCCGAGTACGCCGCGGGCATGGGCGTCGAGGTCCGGTTGCTGCCCTGCGGGGGGCGATTCGACGTCAACGCCGTGCGGCGGCTGCGTGCGGATATCCGCCGAATGGACGCGCAGATCGTGCACGCCCACGGTTACAAGGCGAACCTGTACGGCTTCCTGGCGACCCGGGCCAGCAGAGTTCGGTTCGTGGCGACCAACCACAGGTTCGACACCGGTCCGCAGAACCGCTTCGACCGGCCCGTACTGAGCCGGGCGGACGCGGTCTACGCGGTCTCCGACGAGGCCCGGGACAGCCTGCGCGACGAGTACGGGATCGCCGATGTTGTCAGCATCCCCAACGGCGTGGACCCGCGCGACTACACCGGCACAACCGCGTCACTGGACCTCCCACGACCGCTTGTGGGAATGGTCGCGCGGCTCGCCCCCGAGAAGGCACCTGCCGACTTCCTGGAGGTGGCCAAGGCGGTCGGGCCGACGGCTACTTTTGTGCTGGTCGGCGACGGCCCACTGCGCGAGGAGCTCCAGGAGCAGGCCGGATCGAACGTGGTGTTCGCGGGGTTCCGTGACGACATGCCCGCGGTCTACGCCAGCCTGGACATCCTGGTTCAGCCGTCGTATCGCGAGGGAATGCCGATGACGATCCTCGAGGCAATGGCGATGCGGGCGATGTGGAAGCCATGACCCGGGCCGTCACCGGTCTGCTGGCAGACGGGCCGGGCCGTGCGGCGATGGGCAGCGCAGCACGTCAGGCGGTCGACGAGCAATTCACCGTGGATGTCATGGCCGGTCGCTACGCCGAGCAATACCGGCGGGTGCTGCAACGCGGGTAGCTCAGAAGCGGAACCAGCCGCCACCGCGCGGCGCCGGTGCGCATCCGCAGCGCTGATCTTGGGGCAGATGGCCAAGGACCTGCTCGACATGGTTGCCACACCCTGAGTAGGTGGCTTTCTTACAGCTCGGGCAGACAGCGGGGCTGCACATCCATGGTCTCCTTGGATCTTGAAAGGTACCCCCCCAGGGTATCAGATGGATGCATCTTCGGCGAGTTCCGCCTCCACGCCAGGTAGCGTGGGTCCCATGGATAGCGCCTCGTTCATCACCCTGGAGGATCGGGCAGGGGCGCACAACTACCACCCCCTGCCCGTCGTGGTCACACACGGTGAGGGCGCCTGGGTGACCGACGTCGAGGGCCGCCGGTACCTGGACTTCCTCAGCGCCTACTCGGCACTCAACTTCGGTCACCGGCATCCGCGCCTGGTTGAAGCCGCCCACCGCCAACTCGACCAGTTGACGCTGACCTCGCGGGCCATCCACTCCGACCAATTGGGCCCTTTCTGCGCAGAGCTGACCGACTTGGTGGGCCTTGACCGCGCACTGCCGATGAACACCGGCGCAGAGGCCGTCGAGACGGCGATCAAGACCGCTCGCGCGTGGGGTTACCGCCGCAAGGGGGTGCCAGCGGGAGAGGCCGTGATCCTGGTGGCCCACCAGAACTTTCACGGACGCACCACGACGATCATCTCCTTCAGTGACGACCCCGTGGCGCGCGACGACTTCGGCCCGTACACCCCCGGCTTCGTGGCGGTCGACTTCGGCGACATCGACTCCCTGCGCCAGGCATTGACCGATCCGAACGTGGTGGCTTTCCTGGTGGAGCCGATTCAGGGCGAGGCCGGGATCGTCGTGCCCCCGAGCGGGTACCTCACGGCGGCTGCAGCCGCCTGCCGGGATGCGAACGTGCTGTTCATCGCAGATGAGATCCAGTCAGGACTGGCACGCACGGGTCACACTTTGGCCTGCGACGCCGAGCAGGTTACTCCGGACGTACTTCTACTCGGCAAGGCTCTGGGCGGCGGCATCGTGCCGATCTCGGCCGTCGTCTCCCGCGACGACGTGCTGGGGGTTCTGCGACCCGGGGAGCACGGTTCGACGTTCGGCGGCAACCCACTGGCGCTAGCTGTTGCCCGCGAGGTGATCGCCATCCTGCAGACAGGTGAGTACCAGCAGCGCAGCGCCGAACTCGGCGCTCACATGCTGCGGCGCCTGCGCGAGGAGGCTCCGCCGTCGGTGAAGGAGGTGCGCGGAGCAGGTCTTTGGGCAGGCGTGGAGGTCCACGAACAGTTCGCACCGGTGCGACCGCGTTGCGAACGGGCACTGGAGACCGGCGTGATCGTCAAGGACACCCACGCGACGACCATTCGCCTGGCTCCGCCGTTGATGATCAGCCAGGAGGATCTCGACCACGGCGTCGATGTGATCATCAAGGTCCTCGGTTGACGGTCCACGCCTTCACTGATGGGGCTTGCTCGGGCAACCCAGGACCCGGCGGCTGGGGCGTGGTGCTGCGGTGGGGCGACCACGAACGGGAACTGCACGGCGGTGAGTTGCAGACGACCAACAACCGCATGGAACTCATGGCCGCGATCAGTGCGCTGGAGTCGCTGACCCGGCCCTCGGAGGTGGTTCTCACCACCGACTCGACGTACGTCAAGAACGGCATCACGACGTGGGTCAAGAACTGGAAGCGACGCGGGTGGACGACCTCATCGCGCCAGCCTGTGAAGAACGTCGACCTGTGGCAGCGATTGGACGCCGCGGCCTCGCGCCACGACATCACCTGGGAGTGGGTCAAGGGCCACAGCGGCCACCCCGAGAACGATCGCGCCGACGAGCTCGCCCGGCTCGGGATCGCGCAGATCAGGTCGGGAGGTTAGGCGCGTCGACGCCGAAGAGCTGTTAAACCCGCCCCCGGCGCTTGCGGTTCACGCTCGCCCCACGCGCCGGCCGGGCTTTCGGTGAAGATGTGACACCTGAGTGGTCCACCCGTCACCGAAAGGGCCGGGCGAGCCGTTAGCCGGCCCCCGGCGCTCGCGGTTCGCGCTCATTGGTCAACGCCCCCCTGGCCTGCTCCAGGGTGAACGTGCGCTCGGCCCGGCTGCGACCGATGAACGCCACCGCCCAATGGCCCAGCGTCGAGAGCTTCTCCTGGAAGCCCACGAGATAGAGGATGTGGATGAACAACCACGCACACCACGCCAAGAACCCGCGCAACCGCAGCGACCCGACATTGGCCACAGCCCGGAAGCGCGAGATCGTGGCCATGCTGCCCTTGTCGAAGTAGGAGAACTCCGGCTTCTCGGGTTTGCCGTCCAGTCGCGCGCGGATCTTGCCGGCACTGAAGGTGGCACCTTGCATGGCCACCTGGGCGACCCCCGGCAGGTCGTCGAGCGCGATCATGTCTCCGACCACGAACACCTCTGGATGCCCGGGAAGGGTGAGGTCGCGGTTGACCTTGACCCGACCAGATCGGTCGACCTGCGCGCCGGACTGTTCGGCGATCTGGCGGCCCAGGGGTGAGGCCGAAACCCCTGCCGCCCAGATCACGCAGTTCGACGTGATGAACTCGGCGGTGCCGTCCTTGTGCTCCACTCGCACACCGGTCTCATCGACGTCGCGGACCAGAGTCCGGGTGCGGACATCGATACCCATCCGGCAGAGTTGCTCAGCGGCCTTCTGCGACTGTTTCTCGCCGAAGCTGGCCAGCACCGCATCGCCACCCTCGACCAGGATCACCCGGGCCTGCGTGGGATCGATGCGGCGGAAGTCCCGACGGATCGTGCGCCGTGACAGTTCGATGATCTGGCCGGCCATCTCCACCCCGGTCGCCCCACCGCCGACCACGACAAACGTCAGCCACGGCTCGGCGGCTTGGGGATCGCCCTGCAGTTCGGCCATTTCGAACGCCCCGAAGATTCGTGCGCGCAGTTCCAGGGCGTCATCGATGCTCTTCAATCCCGGCGCGAACGGTTCGAACTGATCATTGCCGAAGTAGCCGGTCTCGGCACCGGCAGCCACAATCAAGGAGTCGTACGGGGTCACCGTCACCAACTCCCCGACCTCGGATGTGACGGTTCGCGACGCCAGATCGATATTGGTGACCTCCCCAAGCAGGACTGTGGTGTTGCGGGAGCGTTTGAGCAGTTCTCGGGAGGCGGGGGCGATCTCGCCCTGTGACAGGATCCCGGTGGCCACCTGGTACAGCAACGGCTGGAACA
>JALOLM010000069.1 GCA_025455985.1 Candidatus Nanopelagicales bacterium
TCGCGAGATCCTGTCCAAGGGCGGCAATTGGTACACGCGCAAGGCGCTGCGCATCCCCCTGATGGACGCTACGGGTGGATATCGGGCATTCCGGGCCAGAACTCTACGTGCACTAGACCTTGACGGTGTGGGAAGCGCCGGCTACATATTCCAAGTCGATCTGGCTTACCGGACCCTGGCTAAGGGGCTGCGGGTCAGCGAGGTTCCCATCGAATTCGTGGAACGGGAAATCGGCGACAGCAAGATGAACCGCAAGATCGTGTCGGAAGCACTGTGGCGGGTCACCGTGTGGGGGGCCCGGGAGCGGACCAGCAGACTGCGGCGTTCGCGCGCTGATTGATCAAGCCGCCGCATTACCGGCGGCTGTGCACCACCGAGGATTCAGGCGCTGCGCAGTTTCGAGTCTTCGTCGGACTCCAGCAGCGCCAGGCGCTCTTCGAGCAGTTCCTCAAGTTCGGCGATTGTGCGCCGCTCCAGCAGCATGTCCCAGTGCGTACGAACGTGCTTCACGGGCTTGGGTTCAGGCTTGGCGGCGTCCACCAGAAGAGCCGTCTCGCCGCAGGCGCACTCCCACTCCACGGGGACTTCAGCTTCCATCGCGAACGGCATGTTGATCACGTGACCGGCCGGGCAGTTGTAGGTCACCGTCATACGGGGAGCGAATTCGACGTCGCGGTCGTTCTCCAGACTCGTCGCTCCGAGTCGTGTACCACGCAGTGCCTCACTCATTGGTGCCTTCCTTCACTTCGCCAGACACCTCACGGTGTCACATGCCACAACGACATGCCTTCACGTTTCATTCCCCACCCGGACCTTGCCCACACCACAATGTGATGTTGATCACTGGCGCCTGATGGCTTACCTGTCCACCATGGCGGTTACACACCCTCTGCGGCGCGCCCAGAGTCCGTGCTTGACAGATCCCTTACATTGCGTCGCCGCCGGTCGCCCAGAACCTGACGGAGTACCGACGGGCGATCGGTCATGATCCCGTCAACGCCCAGATCCAGCAGTGTATGCATCTCCGCGGGATCGTTGATCGTCCAGACGTGGACGGGCCAATCACGGTCGTGGGCAGCCTTCACGAAACGAGGTGTCACGATCGGCAGCCGGGTCGTGCGGCGGGGGACCTGGACGCAGATGGGTCCCTTGGGGAAGACGAAGCCGGACGCGACGGACAGCCGACCCACCCGGCTGCGACTCACCAGCGCGGCGACCTCGGGCGGCGCAAGACTCGTGCACACCTCACCGGGGAAAGCGGCGCGCACCGCGCGCAGTCGCGACCACGAGAAGGACGCCACTGACACCCTTTCGAGGTAGTCCGAACGCCTCAGCAGCTCGATGACCGGCTCGACGGCGTTCTCCTCCTTGATGTCGATATTGAACCGCGTGTCGGGGAAGTGCTCGAGCATCTCTGCCAACGAATGCACCCGCTCGGCGTTGCCGATGTGAGCCTTCTTGATCTCCCGGAACGGCAGGTCCCGAATCCGGCCCACCCGGTCTGTGACCCGGCCGAGCGTCTCGTCGTGGAACACGACGGGCACGCCGTCGACACTGGCCCGGACATCGGTCTCGATGTAGGTGAAACCCAACGACACCGCCCGCCGGAACGCCCGCAGCGAGTTCTCCGGCGCCTCGCGGGCGCCACCCCGGTGGGCCAGCGCGATCGGGGGAGTGGCGCTGAGATAGGGGTGCGTCACAGGGCCCCGGCAGTCGGGAGCAGCTGGTCCCATGGCTGGGCCGACTCGATCTGGCCGGCGATTCTTAGCAGCAACGCGTCGTCGCCGAACCGCCCGGCAATCTGCACCCCGAGCGGCAGACCGTCACGGGTGACATGCATCGGCACGTTGATCGCCGGCTGACCGGTCATGTTGTAGATCTGCGTCTGCGGTGTTGCCTCGAGCCGGTTCTCGGCCAGGTCCGCCCGCGCCTTTCGCAGCACTGGGCCTGGACCGACCCTCTGCAACATCGACAGTCCCACCTGCTCCACAGGACTGGTCGCGAGTTCACCCACCCGGACCGGGGGTCTGGCCACTGTGGCGGTCAGGTGCACATCGAACTCAGGTCCGAAGATGTCGGCGAACTTGCGGTTCTGGACATAGCCGTAGGCCCGGGCCGCGCTCATCTCGGCGGCGCTCATGCTGGAGCCGGCCTGCTTGAGGAACCACGTGGCCCGCTCGAAGTTGTGTGGGTCAGCCTTTCGGCCTGTCACCGTCTCGGTCCACGCCACCTCATTGGCGACGTTCGCGGCCACGATCGTCATGTATGCGCGGGCGCCCTCGCCCGGATCGACCGGCAGGTCATATTCGAAGACCTCGTGACCGAGGCCGGCGAGCAGGGCGACCGCCTTGTCCACGGCCTCGATCGCATCCGGGTGCATGGCCTTGCCGAAGATGCTGCGGGTCGAGAAGCCCACGCGCAGCTTGGGGGGTTTGCGGCTCGCGGCCGCCAGATACGACTTCGGGCCGACGGGCGCGGCGTAGGGTGCGCCGGGGTCGGAGCCGGCGACGGCATCGAGGGCCGCCGCGGTGTCGCGCACCGTACGCGACATCAGCAGTCGGACGACCAGTCCGTCCCAGCCCTCAGCCTCGTCGGGGCCCAGGGGGACAAGGCCTCTGGTCGTCTTCAGGCCGATCAAGCCGCAGTGTGATGCAGGGATCCGCAACGACCCGCCACCGTCACCTCCGTGGGCCAGGGGAACGATGCCCGCGGCCACCGCTGCCGCGGAACCGCCACTGGAACCGCCGGGCGTGTGATCGGTGTTCCAGGGGTTCCTGGCAGGTCCGCGCAGCTCGGGCTCGCTGATGCCCATGATCCCGAACTCGGGGCAGTTGGTCTTCCCGAAGATGTTCAGGCCGGCCTTCTGGAAACGCACCATCAACTCACTGCTGCGTTCAGGGATCCAGTCCTCCAGCGACCGGCTCGAGAACGTGCACCGGTGACCGCCGAGCATCCCGTCCATGTCCTTGATCAGGAACGGCACCCCACCGAAAGGACCCTGGCCTCGCAACCCCGGGGCGGCTTTGAGTGCTTCGTCGTCCCAGGACTCGACGACCGCGTTGATGACCGGGTTGACGGCGTTGCGCCGCGCGATCGCAGCCTTCAGAACCTCTGTCGGCGTGACGTCACCAGCTTCGATCAGTGATGCCAGTCCCAAACCGTCGTACTTCGCGTACTCGTCATGGCGCATGCTCATCAGACTATCCAGAGGCCTTCGGCCGCGTCGGATGATCAGCCGTTGCCCGTGGAAGCTCGATACGTGGAGATTGACCGATAATGGATATTATGACATTTCGTCCGTTGCGAACCGGGCGTGGGCCTCCTGGGCTGCCGCCTCCACCCGTTCGCGATACTCGCGCCACCATTGCTCATCTCCGCCTGGCAGATTCTCGTTCCCCGCTTTCCATCCCGCGACCCAGTCGATCTGCTCGCGCACAATGTCGGCTTGACCCGCGTGACGATGTGTCTCAGCGATCATGTGGACCAGGATCTGGCGCAGCGTCACCTGACGTTTCGCCGGATTCCACCAGGGCACTTCACCGAGCGCATCAAGTCCCAGCGCCTCGATCGTCATGTCCGAGTGACGCCACACGCGTCGATACAGATCGAAGATGGATTCCGAAGTCTCGTCGGCCGTCGCCCACATGTCGGCGTTGTCCTCCGCGTCTTCGCTGAACCACTCGAACGATTGTTCGAAGAGGCGGCCGAAGCAGTCGCCGAGGTAACCAGCCTCGACGCTCGCCACGTGTTTGACGATCCCCAGCAGATTGGTGGCCGTAGCCGTCATTGGCCGGCGCATGTCGTACTCAGAGAGCCCCTGCGCCTTCCAGAGCAGGGCGTCACGGCCGTCTTGGAGGTATCCGTGCAGGATCTCCTTCTCGGACATCACCGTTGGGCGTCCTTGGGGAAACCCGGCAGCCAGGAGCCGTAGCGCAGCGAATTGCCATCAGGGTCCACGTACGCCCCCTCACACAACCCGTATTCGGTATCGGTGGGCTCTATGAAGGAACCAGTAGCTCCCGAATCGCACCACTTCTGATGCAACGCCTTGGCGTCATCGACGTACAGGTAGACCTCGCTGAGGTTGGTCTGCGGCTCGATCCCGGCCACCTGGCAGACATGGATCTGGATGGCGTCCAAGAACAAGAAGCCGTACATCACCTCGGAGACCCCGCGACCGGCCACAACCTCGGCCCGCTGGTAGGGCTTGGCCCGGAAGCCGAGCAATGCGTAGTTGTCCAGGGCAGCCAGCACGTCGCTGACCGGCAGTACGGGTGCCAGGGAATTCAAGGAGGCCATGGCCCGAGCCTAGCCAGAAACTCCTGCCTTTCGTCTCGGCCAGCGTGGCCGGGCGGGCCGTTCTAGTCTGCAGCCATGACTGTGCAAACACCCGCCGACAGGGCGCAGGAGCTGGCAGCACGCGTCGACGCACTGATGCCCCAGGTCCGAGCTGATCTGGAAGCACTCGTGTCGATCCCGTCGATCAACTTCCCCGGCTACGACCAGTCGGAGGTCATCCGCTGCGCCAACGCATGTGCGCACTTGTTACATCAAGCGGGAGCCGAGCCGGAACTGATCCCCAGCAGCAGCGGGGTGCCGACGGTGAGGGCCGACATCGCCGGTCCCGCCGGCTCCCCCACAGTGCTGCTGTATTCGCACTACGACGTTCAGCCCTCCGGCGATGAGGCCAAATGGGACTCGGCGCCTTTCACCGCGGAGGAGCGCGACGGTCGGCTCTACGGCCGTGGCGCAGCCGATGACAAGTCGGGCGTGATCTCCCACATCGCGGTCCTTCGCGCCTTCGATGGCGCTCCCCCGGTCTCCTTGCGCATCCTGTTCGAAGGCGAGGAGGAGTACGGCGGCGATTTCGAAGAATGGCCCACGACCCGCCCTGAGGTCTTCGCGGACATTGACGCAGCCGTGATCGCCGACATGGGTAACGTGCGGATCGGACAGCCGACCTTCACCACGCAGTTGCGGGGAATCATCGAGGGTGTCGTCACGGTGCAGACCCTGGCTGAGCCCCGGCACAGCGGCCAGTTCGGTGGGCCGGCGCCAGATGCCCTGATGGTCCTGATCAAGTTGTTGAACACGCTCATGGACGCCGAGGGCAACTGCGCCGTCCAGGGCCTCGGCGGCTCCGACTGGGACGGCGCCGACTTTCCCGAGGACGCCTACCGAGAACTGGCGGGTGTCCTGCCCGGCGTTCCGCTGATCGGCTCCGGGAGTATCGCCTCACGGCTCTACTCGAAACCTTCGGTGACCGTTGTGGGCCTTGATGCGCCGGAGGTTGCCACGGCCCCCAACGCGATCATCCCCATGGCTCGGGCCAAGATCAGCGTGCGGATCCCGGCAGGAGTGGACGCCGAAGAGGCCACCGAGGCACTCGCCCGGCACGTCCGCGGTCATGCTCCATTCGGCGTCGCGGTGGACTTCGAACCCGGTCCCCCGGCCAATGGATCCGCGGTACCCGTGGGCGGTCCCGGGTACGAGGCCTTCAGCGCGGCGATGCAGTTCGCCTACGGCAGCCCCTCGACACAGCAGGGCATCGGCGGGGCGGTGCCGTTCGTGGCAAATCTGCTGGAGGCCTTTCCGGACCTCGAGGTGCTCGGTGTGGGGGCGCAGGATCCACTCGCGCGCATCCACGCCCCGAACGAGAGCATCCATTTGAAGGAACTGCGCGACTCCATCGTCGCCGAAGCCCTATTCCTGCAGAACCTCGCGGACGGCCGGTAGCCACTGCGGCGGTCACCCCGGCGTGGGGGCATTGGCGTCTCAAGGGCAGGGTCCGATGAGGCCGACGTCGCCGTCATCCCCACCCATCCCCAGTACCTCGATCGTGCGACCGACTTGGTAGCCGTCGATCACCCCGAGCGTGCGCAGCCTCCCCAGTGCTTCGCGAAGTGCGGCCTCGGCCCCGCGGGCGTCGGCACCCTCCAGCGCCCACTGCGCGACACGGGGTACGCCCCGACGTGCGACAGCAGCAGCAATCGCCTTGTGATCGGTCTCGGGCCGGGGACCGCGATGGGTGGGCCGGACGGACTCGCGCCTGCCCCGCCGGTTCGTGACCTCACCAGGTACGTCGATGTCCCCTACGACCTTCAGGATCGTCACATGCGTGACGCCGAAGAAGTCCGCGATAGCGCGCAGACTCATGCCGTTGCGTCGCAGCTGGCGGGCCTGTTCACGCTGCTCCGGTGTCAACATCAGGCGCACACCTCCTCGGACACACCGCGTTTCATGACTGCGATGACAGCCTCAGATTTGGCGGGTGCGAGCATTTCGGCGATTCGGTGGAAGATCACATATGAATGGTAACCAGTTACCATTCACGCGCCGACGGAGGGTTTCGAGCAACCCCAACTCTCAGGCCACTACGTTCGTTGCCAAAAGGCAAAAACCCCTGTCTGAGCAGGGGTTTTGTCCAGTGGGCGATACTGGGTTCGAACCAGTGACCTCTTCGGTGTGAACGAAGCGCGCTACCACTGCGCCAATCGCCCTGGGATGGCCTTCACTCTACCTCACAGGGGCCACAGCCCCCGCACACCGTCCAGCGATAACCCGTAGCGCCACAGATAGGCCCCCACTGCCACGGAGAATCCGACCAGCGCCAGCGCCGACGCAATGCGTACCTGATTGCGGTACTGGGGCTGCTGGGCGCGGTTCTTGGCAGAGCGCAGCTTTCTCTTGAGCGGTGCAAGGAGACGTTGCGCCCACACGTACTCCGAAGCCAGCACGATCAGCCCGAGGGCGATCATCGCCCACCCTGGGCCAGGCAGGACAAGCAGCAGCGCACCCACACACATAAGCGTCACCCCGACCACGAAGACTGTGATCCGCCAGGCGGTGTCCAGCAGCCAATTTCTGCGCAGCCACGCCCGGAAACGGGTGTTCCAGGGCAAAGCGGTCTGCTGCTGTGTCACGGTTCACAGCCTAATTCGGTTATCCGGTGGCGCCAAAGGGCACAACGACAACGTCATATCTGTGGAGGCGCACATGCAACACACCGGACCCATTCCGTTGATCGTCACAGCCGACATCACTTTGAACCTGGTGATGGGAAGTGACTATGGGATGCCTGTGCGCGCGCAGTTCCGATACGGCGCCGATGAACCGTTGTCGGTCACCGCGGAATTCGCTGCGGGCGACACGGTTGTGGCGTGGGTCTTCGGCCGTGACCTGCTCGACGGCGGCACGGCACATCCGGTGGGTGACGGCGACGTCACGTGTTGGCCCGCGACGATCAACGGGCAACGTGTGGTGTGCATCGCTTTGCGCTCACCGTCGGGTCAGGCCCTGCTTGAAGCACCGGCCAAGGAGATCGCCGACTTCCTCGCGCGATCCTTTGAGATAGTCCCCCGGGCCGCCGAGTCCGACTTCCTGGACATCGACGGGCTGATCGATGACCTTCTGGGCGGCGAGGGGCAGTAGTCTGCGGCCCATGACGACGCCATCTCTCGACGAGTTGGTCAGTCTGCGCCTGTTCGAGCCAGAGGCACGGAAGCTTCTGCCGGATGTGGTCTGGGCGTACGTGGCCGGAGGTGCGGCCGACGAGATCACCTTGGCGCACAACGACCAGGCCTGGTCGCAGATTCAGTTGTCCGCCCGGGTCCTGCGCGATGTCAGTGAGATCGATACCCGCCTGGAGTTGTTGGGCACGCGGCTGCCCCATCCGGTGATGCTGGCGCCGACCGCCCGCCACCGGGCGTATCACCCGGACGGGGAACTGGCGACCATCGCCGGAGCCCGACAGGCACAGGCGTTGTACGTCCAGAGCAGCCTTGGCACCACGCCACTGGATCAGGTGGCGCAAGCGGCGACGGACCAGCCGTGGTGGTTTCAGCTCTACATCCAGCGAGATCGCGGGTTCACGGCCGAATTAGTGGCCGCTGCTGTCGAGGCCGGGGCGCGAGCTCTTGTCCTTACGGTCGACACGCCCACGCTGGGCGCCCGCGACCGTGACCAGCGCGACTCCCTCGGTCTCAAAGCCGGGCAGGGCTATCCGATCCTCGAAGGCGTTGAACTGCATGTAGAGGATCTACCCGCGCACCGGCGCATCTACAACCCCCTGCTTGCTCCCGACATCACCTGGGACGATTTCGCGTGGCTCGTGGAGACCGCCGGGGTGCCAGTGGTCCCCAAGGGAATTCAGAGGGCCGATGACGCCCGCACTGCTGCCGCGGCTGGTGCTGCAGCGATCGCTGTGAGCAATCATGGTGCCCGCAACCTGGACACCGTCCCGGCCACCGCACGGCTACTCCCCCACATCGTCGAGGCGGTTCCCGATCTGCCGGTGATCGTCGATGGCGGGATCCGCCGCGGCACCGACGTGGCCAAAGCTCTGAGCATGGGCGCGAGCGCGATCATGATCGGCCGGCCGTACATCTGGGGACTCAGCACCCACGGTGCCGCCGGAGTGCAGAGAGTCGTGGAGATCCTGCACACGGAACTGCGCATGGCGATGGCCCTGCTCGGCGTCCGCAACCTCGCCGAACTGACTCGCGACCTGCTTTGGGATTACGCCGGGTCAGGGTCCTGAGCGCTGCGGATGGCGAACTGCTCTGCGATCCGGGCGGTCACCGCCCCGGGAGCGGTCAGCACTCGCTCACCCACACGGTCGACGGGATGCA
>JALOLM010000396.1 GCA_025455985.1 Candidatus Nanopelagicales bacterium
GCCCCCGTCTGGGACTTCGCGAACGCCGTCCCGAAGTCCGCGTCGATGCCCATCACCTCACCGGTCGAGCGCATCTCCGGGCCGAGGACCGTGTCGACACCGTGGAAACGGCCGAACGGCATGACAGCCTCCTTGACCGCCATCGCCGCACCGACCGGCAGGTCGGCCACGTCCCCGGTCGAGGGCAGCAGGCCGTCGGCCCGCAGGTCCGCGATGCTCGCCCCGACCGCGATCCGCGCGGCCGCTTTCGCCAGCGGCACGCCGGTGGCCTTCGACACGAAGGGAACCGTGCGGGAGGCGCGGGGATTGGCCTCCAGGACGTACAGCCGGTCCCCGGTCAGCGCGAACTGGATGTTCAACAGCCCTCGCACGCCCACGCCCTTGGCGATGGCCAGTGTGCTCGTGCGGATCTGCTCGAGTTCCTGCTTGCCCAGCGTCATGGGCGGCAGCGCACACGCGGAGTCCCCGGAGTGGATGCCTGCTTCCTCGATGTGTTCCATCACGCCGCCGAGGTACAGCTCGGTCCCGTCGAAGAGGGCGTCGACGTCGATCTCGATCGCCTCGTCGAGGAACTGGTCGACCAGCACCGGATGCTCCGGGCTGGCCTCGGTGGCGCGGAGGATGTAGTCGGCCAGGACCGACTCGTCGTACACGATCTCCATGCCGCGTCCGCCCAACACATAGGACGGTCGCACGAGCACCGGGTAGCCGATCTCCGCGGCGATCTTCTCGGCCTCTTCCACGCTGCGGGCCAGGCCGTGCTTCGGGACCGGTAGGCCTGCTTCCTGCAGAACCTGTCCGAACGCTCCTCGCTCCTCGGCGAGGTGGATGGCCTCGGGCGTCGTGCCCAGCAGCGGTACCCCTTCGGCTTTGAGCCGGGCGGCCAGCCCCAGCGGCGTCTGGCCTCCGAGCTGACAGATCACGCCGGCCACGGGGCCGACGGCCTGCTCTGCGGCGATGACCTCCAGGACGTCCTCGAGGGTCAGCGGCTCGAAGTACAAGCGGTTGGCGGTGTCGTAGTCCGTCGATACGGTCTCCGGGTTGCAGTTGACCATGATCGCCTCGTACCCGGCCTCACGAAGCGTCAAGGTCGCATGCACGCAGCTGTAGTCGAACTCGATGCCCTGGCCGATGCGGTTGGGGCCCGAGCCGAGGATGATCACCGCTTCCTTCTCGCGGGGCTCGACCTCGGTCTCCTGGTCGTAGCTGGAGTAGTGGTAGGGCGTATAGGCCGGGAACTCCGCGGCGCAGGTGTCGACGGTCTTGAACACCGGCCGGATGCCCAGGGCGTGCCGCACCCCGCGGATCACGTCCTCCCGACTGCCCCGCAAGGCTGCGATCTGGGCGTCCGCGAATCCGGTCGGCCATCGCGTTGATACCCACGATCTGCTCGAGGAACCACGGGTCGATCGCCGTGGCCTCGTACAACTGAGCCACCGAGGCGCCCAGCCACAACGCCTCTTGCACTTTCTGGAGTCGTCCGTCGTGCGGGCGGCGCACCTCGGCGAGTAGTTCGTCCAGCGGTCGCGGGCTATCCGGCCACGCGAACTCCGAGCCCTTCTGTTCGGTACTTCGCAACGCCTTCTGCAGCGCCTGGGCAAAGTTGCGGCCCAGGGCCATCGCCTCGCCGACGCTCTTCATGGTGGTCGTCAAGGTGTCGTCGGCGCCGGGGAACTTCTCGAAAGCGAAGCGCGGCACCTTGACCACGACGTAGTCCAGGGTCGGCTCGAAGGACGCCGGGGTCTGCCGGGTGATGTCGTTGGGGATCTCATCGAGGGTGTAGCCGATCGCGAGTTTGGCCGCGATCTTGGCGATCGGGAAGCCGGTCGCCTTCGACGCCAGCGCCGAGGACCGCGACACACGCGGATTCATCTCGATGACGATGATCCGGCCGTTCTCCGGGTGGATGGCGAACTGGATGTTGCAGCCGCCCGTGTCGACACCGACCTCACGGATCACGGCGATGCCCACGTCGCGCATGCGCTGGTACTCCCGGTCGGTCAGTGTCAGCGCCGGGGCCACCGTTATCGAATCGCCGGTGTGCACGCCGAGCGGGTCGAGGTTCTCGATCGAGCAGATCACGACGACGTTGTCGTTACGGTCGCGCATCAACTCGAGTTCGAACTCTTTCCAGCCGAGAATCGACTCCTCGAGCAGCACTTCGGTCGTGGGGCTCGCCGCCAGACCCGCGCCCGCGATGCGGCGCAGATCCTTCTCGTCGTAGGCCATCCCCGAACCGGCCCCGCCCATCGTGAAGGACGGGCGCACGACGACCGGATAGCCAAGGTCCTCGACGGCGGCCAGGCACTCCTCGAGCGTGTGGCACACCGCAGACGCTGCTGATTCCGCGCCGACCTTTTCCACGATCTGCTTGAAGAGCTCCCGGTTCTCGCCGCGCTGGATGGCGTCGATGTCGGCGCCGATGAGTTCGACGCCATATCGCTCCAGAACACCGTTCTCCGCCAGGGCGACCGCCGCGTTCAGTGCCGTCTGCCCGCCCAGGGTCGGCAGCAGCGCGTCCGGGCGTTCCTTGGCGATCACCTTCTCCACGAATTCGGGCGTGATCGGTTCGATGTAGGTGGCGTCGGCGAACTCCGGGTCGGTCATGATCGTGGCCGGGTTGCTGTTGACCAGCACGACCCGCAGGCCCTCGGCTTGCAGGACCCGGCAGGCCTGGGTTCCCGAGTAGTCGAATTCACACGCCTGCCCGATCACGATCGGTCCCGAACCGATGACCAGGATGCTGGAGATGTCCTCACGTTTCGGCATCAGGACCGTCCTCCCATGGCGTCTGCGAACCGGTCGAACAGGTAGGCCGAATCATGTGGGCCCGCCGCAGCCTCCGGGTGGTACTGGACGCTGAAGGCCGGCACGTCCAGACACTGCAAACCCTCCACCACGTCGTCGTTGAGGCAGACGTGACTGACCCGGACCCGCCCGAAGTCGGTCACGACCTGCTCGTCCAATGGCGCCATGACCGCGAACCCGTGGTTGTGGGCGGTGACCTCCACCTTTCCGGTGGTCCGGTCCTGCACCGGCTGGTTGATCCCGCGATGGCCGTAGGCGAGTTTGTACGTGTCGAAGCCCAAGGCCCGGCCCAGGATCTGGTTGCCGAAGCAGATGCCGAATGTGGGCAGCGCATCAGCCAGCGCACTGCGCGCGATCCCCACGGCGTGGTCTGCGGTGGCCGGGTCGCCGGGGCCGTTGGAGAAGAACAGGCCGTCCGGGTTCAACCCGCGGATCTGCTCGTAGGTGTAGTTCGAGGGCACAACTTGCACGGTCATCCCCCGCTGCGCCATAAGAGCGGGTGTCATCCGTTTGATACCCAGATCCACCGCCACGACCGTGAAGCGGCTCTCCCCGACCGCCGGCACGGTGTACGGCTCGGGGGTGGAAACCTCGGCGGACAGGTTCGCCCCGAGCATGCCGGGCGCGGCCTTGACCGCCTCGAGCATGGACGCCGCATCGGTGAGCGCATCACCACTGAACAGGCCCACCCGCATGACCCCGCGTTCGCGCAGGTGGCGGGTCAGGGCCCGGGTGTCCACACCGCGCACGCCCACCACTCCGGCCGCCGCCAGGCTGGACCCGAGCGTGTCCTGCGCGCGCCAGTTGCTGGCGATCGGACTCAGATCGCGCACGACGAAACCGGCGGCCCAGATCCGCTCAGACTCCGGGTCCTCGGAGTTCATCCCGGTATTGCCGACGTGCGGAGCGGTCATCACCACCACTTGGCGGTGGTACGAGGGGTCGGTCAGGGTCTCCTGATACCCGGTCATTCCGGTGGCGAACACCGCCTCCCCGAACACACTGCCGCGGGCACCGAACGCCTCGCCGCGCAGTGTGGTGCCGTCCTCCAGGATCAGCAGCGCGGGCTCGGTGTCGACCAGGTCGGCCTCAGCCAGCATCGGGATCGTGAAACTCACGGTGTCTCCTCACCTACGAAAAGCCTGCGACTGCTTGCATAAAGGGTTGCTACGTCGGCCGC
>JALOLM010000397.1 GCA_025455985.1 Candidatus Nanopelagicales bacterium
AAGGAAGCAGCGGCCGGCAAGGGACTGACCTACGTGTCGGCGGTCACGGTGGAGGAGAAGTCGGTTCTGGACTACAACCAGGGCAACCCCACCGGCGATCCCGCGAAAGCCGGGCAGTCGCCGCCTCCCCAGATCCCCCTGGTCGCGTTCTACCCCGAGGACGGCACCCTGATTTCGGACAACCCGTGGGTCGTGCTGGACGCCCCGTGGGTGGACGCGTCCAAGCAGCAGGCCGCCGGCGATTTCCTGACATGGTTGAAACAACCCGAACAGCAGGAAGCGTTCACCGACGCGGGATTCCGCACCTTCGAGGGCAAGCCGGGATCGGTCATCTCGCAGGACAACGGGATGCTTCCCGCGGGTGCGACGAACGTGCTGAACCCGCCGTCGCCGGCGGTGCTGGCTGCCATCGAGAAGAGCTGGGCGGAACTGCGCAAGCGGGCCCATGTCCTGCTGGTGATGGACGTGTCGGGTTCGATGTCCGAGTCGGTGCCGGATGCGGGCACGGACAAGATCACCTTGGCCAAGGACGCTGCGGTTGCGGCGCTGGAACAGTTCGCGCCCGATGACGAGGTGGGACTGTGGGTGTTCTCCACAGGTCTGGGCAGTGCCGGGGAGCCGTTCGTGGAGTTGGTCCCCATCGGGCCTGCGAAGGACACCGTCCCCAGGATGCAGGCCGACATCGAGCGGCTCGTCGCTGATGGTGGCACGGGCCTGTACGCCACGTTGCGACAGGCGCAGTCCCGGATGCTGAAGGACCTGCCGCCGGACAGGATCAACGCGATCGTGCTGCTCAGCGACGGCCGCAACGAGTACCCGGACGACACCGACCTCGACGGACTGCTCCGGCAGCTCAACGGCGAGAGCGTGGACACCACCGTTCGGGTCTTCACCATCGGCTACGGGGGCTCGGCGGACACTGCGGCGCTGGTGGCGATCGCGGAGGCGTCGCGGGGCAAGTACTACGAGGCCACGGATCCGGCCAGCATCGAGAAGGTCATGACCAGCGTGCTGTCCAACTTCTGATCCCCGCTCTGCGGCAGACTGGGCAGCGTGTCCGTCTCCGATGAACTCAAGGACCCTTGGGGTTGGCTGGTCGCCGGGATCAGCGGGGGACTGGGCTGGGCGGTGCTCGCAGCGCCGCTGGGTCCGGCAGCGGTTCCGGTCGGGGCAGCGATCGGTGCGGTTGTGCTCGGCAGCAAGGTCGCGCTGGGCGCGATGCGCTCGCCTTCCGAGCAGCCCAGGCAGCGTCGGGACCGCTTGCCCGAGGCGCCACCGCAGTCTCCGCAGGGCCAGTTCGTGCTGCGTGCCCGGTCTGCCGCGAAGCAGATCCACGCGTTGGCCGACCGTCCCGCCGATCCGGGCTTGCGTGCTGAACTCGCCCAGGTCGACGAGGAGGCAGGCACCGTGCTGGAAGCTCTGCGCGAGTTGGGGGGCCGGGTGACCTTGGTCGACGGTGCGCTGCACTCCGCGAACCCCGCGCAGGTGCAGCAAGAAGCGCAGAGGTTGCGGGCCCTGGTCGCGGCCGAAGCCGATCCGCAGGTCCGCGCCGAGAGGCAGCGGGCCTTGGACGCGGTGACCGCCCAGTCCGATTCGCTGGCGCGTCTGGCGCGGCTGCGGGAGAAGTTGCTGGCACGTGCACAGACCGCCGCCGTGGATCTCGAAGGGCTGGCGTCGCGTACCGGCGAGTTGGTGGCGATGGGCACGTCGGCCTTCGAAGGAGACCCCGCGGCACAGATCATGGCCGACCTGACGATGAGTCTGGAGTCTGTGCGTACGGGACTGGCCGAGGCGGACGAGGTCAGCCGCGGGTGGTCGTAAGAGCACCGGACGCCACTTCGCAGCCAAGTGCAGGATCCGCCGTCGATGCTGCCCCGCAAGACCTGGCGTCGTGACCTATAGACTGTGCGCCACGGAGTGTGGACTGACCGCGTCGCCTGCACGTCCTGACCGACAATCCGACAAACCGAGGAGCGACGATGAAACGCATGTTTGTCTACCCGTTGACCCCGGTGATTCTGGTGTTGGCGCTGACAGGTTGTGGGGGATCGACGCCGTCTGACCAGGCCGATTCTTCTCCAGTCGCCTCTTCGCCGGCACCCGCGACGTCGGCCGCCTCCGCTCAGCCGGCCGATGGTGACTGCTCCCTTGCCGACGTGTCCGGTAGCACGAGCAATGCGGCACTTCAGTCGTTGGCCACTGAGGTCTACTCATCGCTGCAGTGCGGCACGAGCGAGTCGCTGCCTGACCAGCTCAAAGCCAAGGGCGATGACCCTGCGATCCAGGCCAAGGCGCAGGAGGGCGGGATATCGGTGTCCGTGGACTCGGCGGCAGGGGGCACGGTCATGCAACTCGTTTCGGGTACCAGCGCATGTACCGTCACCGTCTTGGACTCAACGGACGCCAAGAGTCTGAACTGCTTGGATCTGTAGGCCGGTGCCTTCGTGATCCTCGCAGCGATGGGGTCCGTCTGCGAGTCGGCGCCGCGGAATCCGGACGAGGTGACAGCGTCGGGAGTCGGTCAGCCGTGTGCCCGCGATTGGCCGTCGAGACCGGTGCACAGGGGCGCTTGGTCGGCTGGGCGCCTGACCACGAAGAACTCGTAGGCGTAGAACGCGCAGTACCGGCGGTGCATCTCCGGCTCCGCAGCAAGGTCGTCGAGTATGTCTGCGGCCTCAGGATCTCCGGAGTACTTGCGGCGCAACTCAGCGATGCGCGCCTCCATGGGCGTGTAGAAGTCGTCCCACCATGCATCATCGGGCAGCGGGAAGTGCCCGACCAGCCTGAGC
>JALOLM010000398.1 GCA_025455985.1 Candidatus Nanopelagicales bacterium
CCAACCCGAACAACGGTGGCGGCAACAACGACGGTGGCGGCAACAACGGTGGCGGCAACAACCCCGGTGGCGGGACTCCCGGTGGGGGCAACCCGAACGACCCCAAGCCTGGGAAGCCGGACAAGCCTGGGAAGCCGGACAAGCCTGGGAAGCCGGACAAGCCCGGGAAGCCGGACAAGCCCGGGGACAACGGCAAGCACAAGGGTCACACCAAGGGCAAGGGCCACGACAAGGACAGCCCTGGCAAGGGCAAGGGTCACACCAAGGGCAGGCACGAACACGACTGACACGGGCAACCCCAGCTGTACCCGCCCCGACCCGCTCCACCGGTACCCGATGACCAGGTGACGTGGTCATCGTGCACAGAGGTGGCGATCGAACACCACCTCGGCCCCGCTACCGCCACCTCAGACCCCGGTGAAGCGGGAACAACCCGCCAGGGTGTTTCCCTGGACCCCTGTCGGGGCCGAAGATGGGCGTACCGGAGACCCCGGTCATGTGAGCGGCCCGCGCAGCGACCCTGCATCCGGCCGGCAGGAGGCACGGTATGGCTATTCCGACGCATGCCCCGGACGACACCTTCGTCCAGCTGCTCACCCCGGAGGGCGAGCGGGTCGACAACGCCGACTTCCCGCTCGAGGTGTCTGACGACCAGATGCGTGCGCTGTACCGAGACCTGGTGCTCGTCCGGCGCGTGGACGCCGAAGCGACGGCCCTGCAGCGACAAGGAGAACTGGGTCTTTGGGCGCAGCTGCTGGGCCAGGAAGCCGCCCAGGTCGGTGCGGGGCGGGCCCTGCTGCCGGGCGACATGGCCTTCCCCACCTACCGGGAACACGGCGTCGCATGGTGTCGTGACGTGGACCCGCTCACCCTCCTCGGGCTCTTCCGGGGTACCACCAACGGGGGATGGAACCCGCACGACCATGGGTTCGCGCTGTACACGATCGTCATCGGGGACCAGTGCCCGCAGGCGGTCGGGTACGCGATGGGGATGCAGCAGGACGACGCCGACAGCGCGGTCATGGTCTTCTTCGGTGACGGTGCGAGCAGCCAGGGGGACGTCAACGAGTCGTTCATCTGGGCGAGCGTCTTCAACGCTCCCGTCGTCTTCTTCTGTCAGAACAACCAGTGGGCCATCTCCGAGCCACTGGAACGCCAAACGCGGATTCCACTCTTCCAGCGGGCTTGGGGCTTCGGCTTCCCGGGCGTGCGCGTCGACGGCAACGACGTCCTGGCCTGCCTGGCCGTGAGCAGGCAGATGCTGCAGCGCGCTCGCGAGGGAGCAGGGCCAGCCCTGGTCGAGGCCTTCACCTACCGCATGGGGGCGCACACCACGTCCGACGACCCCACGCGCTACCGGCTCGACACCGATGTCGAGGCGTGGCGGCTGCGGGACCCGCTCGAGCGGGTCCGGTCCTTCCTTCACAAGCAGCAGCTGGTCGATGACGACTACTTCGCCGAGCTGGACGCCGAAGCCGAGCAGCTGGCCGAGCGCTTGCGGACGGGTGTGCGGTCGCTGCCTGATCCGGGGGTCGATGCGATGTTCGAGCACGCGTACGCCGAGCCCCACTCGCTCGTCGAGCGCCAGCGGGACCAGTACACGCGGTATCTCGCAGGCTTCGCCATCGAGGACGCGCGATGAGCGAGGCAACGGCCCAGCCGCTGACAATGGCGAAGGCGATCAATGCGGGCCTGCGCCGAGCGCTCGAGAACGACACCAAGACGGTCCTCATGGGCGAAGACATCGGACGTCTCGGCGGCGTCTTCCGTGTCACTGACGGTCTGCAGAAGGACTTTGGCGAACGACGGGTGATCGACACCCCGCTGGCGGAGTCGTCGATCGTCGGCGCGGCCATCGGCATGGCGATGCGGGGGTATCGCCCCGTCGTGGAGATCCAGTTCGACGGATTCGTCTACGTAGCCTTCGACCAGATCGTCAGCCAGCTCGCAAAGATGCATGCCCGCTCCGCCGGCCAGGTGAAGGTGCCGATCACCATCCGGCTCCCGTACGGCGGTGGCATCGGAGCGGTCGAGCACCACAGTGAGTCGCCGGAGGCGTACTTCGCCCACACGGCGGGGCTTCGCGTGGTGACCCCGTCGAACCCGGTGGACGCCTTTCACCTCGTCCAGCAGGCGATTACGTCAGACGACCCGGTGGTCTTCCTCGAGCCCAAGCGTCGGTACTGGGACAAGGCGGAGGTGGACGAGGGTGCCGCACCTGCGCTGCCGATGCAGTCGGCCAGGGTCGTGCGGACCGGTGGCGACGCGACGCTGGTGAGCTACGGCCCGATGGTGCGGACCTGTCTGGAGGCGGCGGCTGCGGCCGAAGCGGACGGCACGAGCATCGAGGTGGTCGACCTCCGGTCGCTCGCGCCGCTCGACGTGGACACGGTGGCGGCGTCGGTCCAGCGGACGGGTCGATGCGTCGTGGCGCACGAGGCGTCGACCTTCCTCGGCATTGCTGCGGAGGTTGCCGCTGCGGTGACCGAGCTCTGCTTCTTCGATCTCGAGGCGCCGGTGCTACGGGTTGGCGGATTCCATGCGCCGTATCCGCCGTCACGTCTGGAGAACCACTACCTGCCCGATCTCGACCGCGTGCTCGATGCCGTCGACCGCACGTTGGCGTACTGAGGAGGGGACGAACGTGGAGCAGCTGCAGTTCTGCCTGCCAGATGTCGGCGAGGGCCTCACCGAGGGGGAGGTGCTGCGCTGGCTGGTGGGGGTTGGCGACACCGTCAGCGTGAATCAGCCGCTGGTGGAGGTGGAGACGGCCAAGGCGGCCG
>JALOLM010000399.1 GCA_025455985.1 Candidatus Nanopelagicales bacterium
AGCGAGATCGTCGTCGGAATGTAGAAGACGTCGATCTTGAGCAGCATCTTGACTCCCACCCACATGAGCACGAGGGCCAGTCCAGCCTTCAGGTAGATGAACCGGTGGATCAGGTCGGCCAGCAGGAAGTACATCGCGCGAAGGCCCAGGATCGCGAAGGCGTTCGCTGTGAAGACCAGGAAGGGTTCGCTGGTGACCGCGAAGATGGCTGGGATGGAGTCCACCGCGAACACAATGTCGGTCACCTCCACGATCACCAGTACCGCCAGCAACGGCGTAGCGACCCATTTGCCGGCCTGCTTCACGACGAACCGACGACCTCGGTACTCGTCAACCATGGGAACGAACCGGCGGAAGAGCTGGTACGTACGGGACTCTGCCGGGTTCACGTGTTCGTCACGCGTCCTCAGCATCCGGTAGCCGGTGTAGAGCAGGAACGCCGCGAAGACGTACAGGATCCAGCTGAAGGACGCGATCAGCGTCGCTCCGGCCGCGATGAAGATGGCCCGGAAGACCAAGGCCCCGATGACTCCGTAGAAGAGCACCCGGTGCTGGTACCTCCGCGGCACCGCGAAGTAGGTGAAGATGATCGCCCAGACGAAGACATTGTCGACTGCCAACGACTTCTCGATCAGGTAGCCGGCGAAGTACTGCTGACCGAACTCGGCGCCGTAGTTGAGCCAGATCACGATCCCGGCTGCGACGCCGACCGTCACCCAGATGCCGCTCCACACAGCAGCTTCCTTGACGCCGATCACGTGCGCGTCGCGATGCAGAAACAGATCAATCGCAAGCATGACCAGGATCGCAGCAAGCACGATGCCCCACGCCAGAAGGGAGACGTCCATCGATGAGCCTTTCGAGACCGGTCGAGGCCACAAGACCTCGAGACGACGGTCTCCCTCACCCGCTGACGCGGGCCGCACTCCGGGTGGCGTTGGCCACCGAAATGACGAAGTGCATTTCGCGAGGTACTCCCCGCCTTTGATGGTAGGGGATGAACCGGGCGCCCGGCAAGTTCACGCAACCCGCCGAGCATCTGGGACGAAACCGCCCGAATCGCCGCTCAGAGGGAGATGATGGCCGCGACGGCCGAGGGCCGGCCGACGTTCATGCCTTCAGAGGCGGTAGCCATGCGACGCAACGGCAAACTCCTGATCGCGCTCTCCTGCGCTGCACTCACCTTGGCGGTGGCAGCTCCCAGCCACGCCGTGGCCGCCAGGGACGGCGACAACGAGCCTGGTCGGGCGACGGCGACACTGGCCAAGCGCGCGAATCTGGCGGCAGATGCCGGCTGGAGGACGGCGGGGGTCGACAGCAGGTGGGGCCACCTCGCCACTGTCACAACCAAGCGGCCGGTGCTCCTCACCATCACTGATGCCTTCTGCGAGGGCGACGTCATGGCTGTCCGGGACAACGGAAAGCTGATCGGGACAACCTCCGACGCCCCCCGGGGCAGGTGCTCCCGCGACGACATCGGCAGGCCGTGGCCCGCACTGGCAAGTGATCGCTACAGCCACGGTGCGTTCTTGCTCAAGCCCGGCCGCACCCATCATCTGGAGATACGGCTGACCGTCAACCCCTTCGGGGGCGCCGGTGTGTTCGTCCGGATGGACTCACCCGGTGCGGTCTGGGGCAGGGTCCACCGAACGTTGGCACAGCAGTAGCCGAGCCCGGGGCGCTAGCAGGAGAGCCGCTGTGGACCTTCGGTTGAGGGGTGACAGTTCTATGTCGGTTGATTGGTTCCACTCGCTCGTAGTGTCTCGCGACCGCCGGGGATCGACGCCCGCTTCTTTCGGACTGGTCCAGGGGTGCTCCGTTTCTCTGTGCGCAGCAGGGTGTCGCCGTCGTAGAACTGCAGGACCTGGTCGGTGACCCAGACGTCAATGTTCCGTCCGGCGGCCGCGATCCCCAGGCACACCTGTTGCCAGTTCACCGTGACCACACCCACTCCGGACGCCCGCCGAGCCACCCAGTCACCGTCACCGCGGGCGGCGTCCGGCCTGCCCTGGGCCAGCACCGGGCGTAGGGGAGCCACCGAGGCGGGTGCGTCGTTGAGGAACCGTGACGCAGGGGTGACCATCCCCAGGGCCTGATGAGGCCGCTGATAGTTGTACTGGTCCACCCAGGCGTCCAGCTCTGCCTGCGCAGTGGCCAGATCCTCAAACACCCGGTCGGTGCGGAACTCGGTCCGGATCGCCCGGTGGAACCGCTCCACCTTCCCCGTCGTGGTCGGGGACCTCGGCTGAGTCAGCAGATGCTCGACACCGTTCTCCCGCAGCACCCGGTCGAACAGCACCTCCACCGGCGGCCTGTTGAACCGACCGGTAAACACCTTCCCGTTGTCAGTCAACACCTGCCCCGGAACCCCATACGTCCGCAACGCCAACGCCAGACCGTCACAGACCCGCTGGGAAGACTCCCGGACCATCAAGAATGCTGAAACGCAGAACCGGGAATGGTCATCAACCCCGGTCAGCGCCTTCACCCGCCGCCCATCAGCCAGGACGAACCCGCCGACCACGTCCATCTGCCACAGCTCCATCGGTGAGCCCCGCTCCCACCGCTTCCACTTCTTCTCCCGTGGCCGCCGCACGTCCGGATCCACCAGTCCCAGCCTGGTCAGCGCCCGATACACCCCCGACTCACTCGGCACCGGCTCCACCCCCGCCTTGGCCAGCTCGAACACCAACCGACGCGGCCCCCACGACGGATGCGCCCGCCGCAACCGCGCGATCATCACCTCCACCTCCGCCGACATCTGATGCGGACACGACCTCGTACTTCCGCAGCCAGTGATGAACCGTCTTCCGCGTCACCCCGAACCGGGCCGCCACATCGGTCACGGTCTCACCATCAGCAAGCACCGCCCGAACCGCCTCATACCTCTGCTCAGCCACACTGATCTCCCTCATCCAGGGAGTGTCACCGATCAACCGAAACAGCTGTAACCCATCAACCGGAACACTGTCCGGGATCAACCGAAGGCCAAACGTCACCAATCAGCCGGAGTAATACACATCCTGGTGGGGCGGGTGGGGCTCGAACCCACGACCGACGGATTATGAGTCCGCTGCTCTGACCAGCTGAGCTACCGCCCCGGAATTCTCACTGTCTCGCACGCTATGGCCAGTGAAAACTACCCCGAAGGTGTTGGATCGAGGGTATGCGCCTCACTCCTACCGAGCGGGACCGCCTCCTGCTCTTCACCGCAGCCGAGCTGGCCCGCGCCCGCAAGTCCCGCGGGCTCCAGCTGAATGCCCCTGAAGCCACCGCCATCATCGCCGACACCGTGATCGAAGCAGCTCGGAGCGGTCAGCGGCTCCGCGACGCCGTCGACCTGGCGTGCAATGTCCTCGATCCGGATGACGTGCTTCCCGGAGTCGCGGCGCTCGTCCCCGAGGTGTGGGTGGAGGCGGTGTTCGACGACGGGAGCCGCCTGGTCGTCGTCCCCGAACCCCTGGGACCGCCGCACGGCGGAGATGCCGTCCCTGGGTCGATACACCCTGCCAACGAGGATGTCGATGCGGCCACTGCCCCAACCCTGCACCTCGAGGTCCGCAACACCTCCGAGGTCCCCATCAGCGTCACGTCGCACTTCCATTTCTTCGAGGTCAACCCTCGACTGTCCTTCGACCGCGCGGCTGCCTACGGGATGCGGCTTGCCATCGATGCGGGTGAGGCGATCCGCTTCGACCCCCACGCCACCCTGAGCGTCGGGCTCACCCCGATCGGCGGGCAACGGGTGGTGATCGGGTTCGCCGGGCTCGTCGATGGTGCCCTCGACGCACCGGGAGCCAAAGAGGCCGCCCTGACGAAGGCTCGCGCCACCGGATTCCTCGACAGCAGCACTGACATCGGGTCGCCAGGTGGAGCACCGGCATGAGGTCTCACGACTACATCGCCGTCTACGGCGCGACCACCGGTGACCGAGTTCAGCTCGGTGACACCGGACTGATC
>JALOLM010000400.1 GCA_025455985.1 Candidatus Nanopelagicales bacterium
GTCCGGCATGACTTGCTGCCCCTGTCGTTGATGATCCGGGGGGTGTTGTCACCGGGCCTGGTGGCGTTGGCCGACCGCTGATAGGGACATGGCCACGCTTATCGCGTGGTCTCTTCGTAACGTGGGTGCCGGCAGCTGACGCTCGATCGGTGACCGCTCCTTCGATGCGAGGATGGCGGCGATGAACGAGTACGCGGTGTTCTGCGGGCTGGACGTGGGCAAGGAGGCCCACCATGCCTGCGCCTTGGACCCGGACGGGCGACGGCTGTTCGACGCCGAACTGCCCCAGGACGAGACCCGACTACGTGAGCTGCTGAGCCGACTGTCGGGCCATGGCCGCGTGCTGGTGGTGGTCGATCAGCCGAACACGATCGGGGCGTTGCCGATCGCGGTCGCGCGGGCGTTGGGCATCGACGTGGCCTACCTGCCCGGATTGGCGATGCGAAGGATCGCGGACCTGCACCCGGGCACGGCGAAGACCGATGCCCGCGACGCCTACGTGATCGCCGACGCCGCCCGCGTCATGCCGCACACTCTGCGCCGGGTCGACGTCGGCGAGGAAGCGTTGGCCGAGTTGAAGGTGCTCGTCGGGTTCGATGACGACCTGGCTGGCGAGAGCACTCGGTTGTCCAACCGGATCCGGGGGCTGCTCACCCAGGTCCACCCCGCCCTCGAGCGCGTGCTCGGCCCACGCGTGTCGCAGAAGTCCACCCTGGCGCTGCTGACCAAGTTCGGTGGCCCGACCGGGATGCGCGCCGCCGGGCGGGCCCGGCTGCTGGCCACCGCCCGGAAGGCCAACCCCCGGGGCGCCGCCGAGCTCGTCGACGCGATCTGGTCCGCACTCGGCCAGCAGACGGTGGTCGTCCCCGGGACCGCAGCGGCGGACACGATCCTGCCCACGCTCGCCCGCTCGCTGGCTGACACGCTGGATCAACGCCGGCAGATCGCCGCCCAAGTCGAACAGGTCCTCGATGCACACCCTCTTGCCCAGGTCCTGACCTCGATGCCCGGCGTCGGAGTCAGGACCGCAGCCCGCATCCTGCTCGAAGTCGGCGACGGCTCCTCGTTCCCCACCGCAGCGCATCTGGCCGCCTACGCCGGCCTGGCACCAGTCACCCACCGCTCCGGAATCTCGATCCGCGGGGAGCACCCGGCCAGGTCAGGGAACAAGCACCTCAAGCGGGCGTTCTTCCTCAGCGCCTTCGCCGCGCTGAGGGCCGATCCGATCAGCAGGGCCTACTACGACCGCAAGAGAGCCGAAGGCAAGAAGCACAACGCCGCCCTGATCTGCCTCGCACGACGCCGCTGCGACGTCCTGCACGCCATGCTCAAGACCCGGACCACCTACCAGCCCCGACTACCCGCCGCCGCTTGACAGCGAACATAGGGACACCCCCCCGAGCCCACGCCCGCTGTCAACCATCTTCAGGCGCGCGACACCTGTGGTCGCCGGTGACGGTAAGTGCAGGGTAAGCGGCCAGTAAGCGGACCTCGGGATCGTGGGCTTCGTCCAGGAAGGACACCTGCCCGAGCCATTCGATCACCAAGGAGCAGTCATGCAGCTCAACTCTGGCTTCCACCGGAGCCTCTTCTCGGCCGCGACCGTCGCCCTGATTCTGGTTGCCGGATCACCCCAAGCGCAGGCTTCGGATGCCGACAACAGCATCCCGGCCTCACGCAGCGTGCCAGCCGCTGAGCAGCGCCGGGTCGCCGGTCTGGATCATCAGGCGATCGCCCGCATCGCCCGCCCTCTGCAGATGCCCACCGCCAAGCGACCCGCGGGAATCCACCCCGCCCGTGGAGCCGACGGTCCGGCCCAGCGCGTCACGGGCGTCGCCCCATCATTCGACGGCTCAACAGCGAGCTCGTCGGCGACCACGTCGAGCGCAGCCACGACCAGCGCCACGACCACGAGCACAGCAGTCACCGGCATCCTGTGGCCGGGATCCTCGACAACCAACCCGAACCGGCAGATCGGCAAGCTGTACTTCGACATCGACCCCTCCCCCTCGAGGACCGTGTGGAAGCACTGCACGGGCACTGCCATCAACAGCGAGAACAAGTCACTGGTCCTGACCGCCGGGCACTGCGTCTACGACATCACCAACCGGCGCTGGCACACCCAACTGTGGTTCTACCCGGGATACGAGAACGGCGCGCGCCTCGGGGCGTGGCCCGTACGCCTGATGTCGACCACAGCCAACTACTTCGCTGCAGGCAGCTACGCAGACGACATGGCCGTCGTCCTGGTGAACAAGGACAGCGCTGGTGTTCCCTTGGTGAACCGAGTCGGAGGACACGGGATCGCCTTCAATCAGCCAATCAACCTGGTTCGCACCTCCTTCGGCTACCCCGTCACGGACTCACGCTGGCCCGGCTTCACGGCCACCGGCGAGGACCTGTACTACTGCCAGGGCCAGGACACCTACTACGCATCAGGGCCCTTCGCCGGACAGATGCTGCTCAGCTGCCGGATGACCGGCGGCGCCAGTGGTGGGCCATGGCTGAGTTCAGTGGCCAGCACGTGGTTGGGTACGTCAGTGTCGGTCAACTCCAACAAGGGCGGCATCGGTACGGCGTGGGCCAACTCCATGTTCGGCCCCTACATGGGTAGCCAGGAAGCGGCAGTCTTCAACACCTACCGCGCCGCCTGACCACACCCCATCCAGCACCAACCCCTCACCCGGCCCCGGGTCCCGCCGCCCTCACGCGGCGGGACCCGCGGGCATCCGGAGGACCACCGCGAACTGCCAGCGCGATGATGGCCCTCGAACG
>JALOLM010000070.1 GCA_025455985.1 Candidatus Nanopelagicales bacterium
CGTGCCACTGGAAGTGGTGGACCTTCCGTCCTTGCCGGACACCGCCGACTCCCCCTCGCTGAAGGCGACAGTGGGTCTGCGCGAGTTCCTGCACCTCGAGGCCGACACCACCATCGCAGGAGTGGCGGCGTTCGGCGGCACCGTGGTGCTTGCCACCGCCGGCGGCAAAGTCAAACGGGTCACGGTGGAGGCGACCGCGAAGACAGTCATATCCCTGGATGCCAAGGATCACGTCGTGGCCGCTGTGCAGTGCGCCGATGACGACGATCTGGTCCTCGTCAGCTCCGCTGGACAGTTGCTGCGCACCGCGATGAAGGGCGTACCCGTGCAGGGCGCTGGCGCTCGTGGCGTGGCCGGGATGAAGCTCAAGGACTCCGCGCGGGTGGTGGCTGCCGGGACCGCCCAGTCCGCTGCCCTGGTGGTGACGGTCGCCGGCACGGGTTCGGCGGCCTCCAGCGTCAAAGTCACGCCGCTGGCCCAGTTCCCTCAGACAGGTCGCGACGGCGTGGGGGTGAGGTGCCATCGCCTGCTCAGCGCGGAGGCCGCCCTCCTCACCGCGGTGGTGGCCGACACCCCCCTGGCCTGTTCCCCGGCGGGCAAACCCCTGCCCCTCCCGGAGGTCGACAACCGGCGCGACGCGTCTGGAACCCCGAGTCCAGCCGCCAAGTTGCTGCTCGGCTCGGCGGCCGCGCCGCCCGCAAACGTGGACGGCACGCTGTTCTCGTGACGTGCTCCAGCCAGAGCCTCATGGCCGCCGAGGGACTGCCGGGGACGGCGACCCACACCTCGTTCATCCTGGTGGTCGAACAGCCCGGACCGTACTCCGGGCGGGAGGCTGCGTTGAGCAGCGGGCTTCCGCTGGATGTCGGGGCGGCACTGCTCGATGCGGTGGGTTCGCGGGGCGGCAAGGTGCTTCTGACCCGCTCCCGGGACCGTCACCGCGACCGGAGCCCGGACAGCCGTCGCGTGTGGTGGGTCTGGCCGCACTACCCGCGGCCGGTGGTCTGGACCGCCCAGGTCGACGATGCCAGAGCACTCCCGGCGCTTTGCGGGGGAAGCCCCGACACCGCTCCAGTAGCGTCCGCAGCGCTAATCGACCGGCCCGTGCTCCTGGTCTGCACGCACGGCCGCCGGGATGTCTGCTGTGCGCGCTCGGGCAAGGAGTTGGTCGCCACGTCTGACGATCTGGAGGCTGACGTGTGGGAGTCATCACACCAAGGCGGCCACCGATTTGCACCGGTCGTTCTCGACCTGAGCACCGGGTACCAGCACGGTCGGGTATCACGCCAGGATCTGCGGGCCATCGCGCAGGAGTCGGCTCGGGGCAGGGTGCATCTGCCAACCGCTCGCGGCCACATCGGTCTGACCGCGCAATGGCAGGCCGTTGATCTCGCGGTACGTGAGCGGTTCGGCCACCTCGACCTCGGAGGGTTGAGCCTGATTGACCAGGGTGGACAGATGATCGTGACCGTGCCTTCGGGCAAGACCATACGCGCCACTGTCCGCGCGACGCAGTCATCGCCGCGTCCGGAGTCCTGCGGCAGTGAGCCGGTGCCGGTGCGAGCCCTCAGCGTCGATCTGTCGACGGACTAGGTCCGCCAGACCTACGATCGTCGGGCCGTGCGGGCGTACGCTGGAAGCGGGGTTACCCGGGTTCTGCGGCCGGACCGACGAGCCAGGGACGGTGCCTTTGCGCGGGTTCTCCCGTTTGAAGGGAGGCACCACATGTCGTCCGGTCGATCCACCTCAGCCGCCCGTCACCTGCTCGCCACGCTCCTGGCAGGTCTGGGCCTGATCTTCTCCCCCGTTCCCGCGCTGGCATTACCCACGGCCACGCCTCCCCCGACATCGCCGCTGGAACAGGTACAGGCACTCGTCCAGCCGGCAGTCGTCTACGAGCAGATCACGTGGACCGGCTACGTGTACGACGAGACCAACAAGGGCTACTTCACTACCGATCCGTTCATCGCGTCCTTCCAGTGCACAGGATTTGTGGTCAATCCTGACGGGTACATCGCCACTGCCGGCCATTGCGTGGACTACGACCAGACGGTGCGCAGTTCGATCCTCAGCCAGGTCGTGGACTGGGCCTATGAGAACGAGTACTACGAGGCCCTGCCCTCACGCGAGACCATCGCCACCTTCGCCCAGAACTGGCGCATCGACGGCGCCACCAGTGAGGGCACACCGGACCTGGACGTGTCCGTGGCGTACGGCGTGAGCGTCTCGGGGGAACCATCTGGCAAGGCGCTACCCGCCCGCGTGGTTGCAGTCCGGCCTGTGGATGAGGGCGACGTGTCACTGCTGAAGATCGAAGCCCGGAATCTGACCGTTGTGCCCCTGTCGGACAACGCCGACACGGGAGTGGGCACCCAGGTCGTGGCCATCGGCTACCCGGCATCAGTGGATCTGGTGACCGATGCCAGTTTCAACCCCAGCTTCAAGGAAGGCACGATCAGCGCTGAGAAGACGGTCGAAGGTGGCCTATTGCCTGTCTACGAGATCAGCGCTGCCGTCTCCGGTGGTATGAGTGGTGGACCTACGGTCGGGCTGGACGGGGACGTCATCGGCGTGAACAGCTTCAAGATCGAGGGTGAGACGCAGCCCTTCAACTTCGTGCAGCCGTCCCAGAACCTGCAGGAACTGATGCGCTCCGAGGGTGTCGAGAACGTCATGGGAGACGTGACCGATCTGTACCGGGCGGGGCTGACGGCGTACTTCGCCGGCGAGAAACAGGCCGCGATCGACAGTTTCGAACAGGTGCTGCAGATCGTCCCGAGTCACCAATTCGCCCAGGAGTACCTGCGCAAGTCCCAGGATCTTGAGGGCGGCTCAGGCAGCGGCTGGATGCTGTGGATCGCTGTCGGGATTCTGGCGGTGGCCGCATTGGCCGCTGTCATCGTCCTGGTGACCCGCAGCAGGCGGCGCTCAGGCCAGGCGAATGCACCGACCCAAGAGCCTGTGATCACCTCGCCCGTGGCGGAATCACAAGTTGCGGTCGCGGCTCCCGAGGGTCCTGATACAGGCGACCGGTTCTGCCCGAATTGCGGCAAGGAACACGACGCAGATGCGCACTTCTGCCCCCGGTGCGGCCACGTTCTGACCTGAGACGTCCGGGCGGCGGCGGGCAGTTGCGACCCTTGCGCGAGGCAACTGTGCGGTCGCGGCTGCGGCCGATAGCCTCAAGCCATGGCCCTGGAATCCCGGATGGTTCCGCTTGGTACGCCGATGCCAGATGTTGCGCTCCCTGACCTGGACGGCAACAGACGCAGGCTGCGGGAGTACGCCGACGGACAGCCGCTGCTGATTGTTTTCGCGTGTAACCACTGTCCCTACGTGCGGTGGGTCGAAGCGTTACTGGGCGAGCTTGTGGTGGAGCAACAGATCGGCACTGTGGCGATCAACTCCAACGATGCCGCGGCGTACCCCGAGGACGGACCGGACGGCATGCGCGAGCAGATGGTGCGCGCCGACTGGCAGTTTCCCTACCTGGTGGACGACTCTCAGCAGGTGGCTCGGGACTTCGGCGCGGTCTGCACCCCCGACTTCTTCCTCTTCGGCGCCGAGGGACTTCTGGTCTACCGCGGGGCCTTCGACTCCTCGACCCCGAAGAACGGGCAACCACTCACCGGCGATCTGCTACGCGAGGCGATCACCGCGGCACGCGCAGGCCAAACACCACCCGAACCGCACCGGCCGTCGATGGGATGTGGCATCAAATGGAAGGCGTGACGCACTCCGCGGACATGATCATCATCGGTGCCGGGCCGGTGGGCCTGTATGCGTCGTACTACGCCGGCTTCCGCGGCTTCAGCACGATCATCTGCGACACCCTGCCCGAGATCGGCGGTCAGATCTCGGCCATGTATCCGGAGAAACTCATCTTCGATGTGGCTGGCTTCCCCGAGGTACGCGGCCGCGACCTCGTGCACGGTCTGGCCGAGCAGGCTGGCGCGTTCAAGCCCACCTACGTCCTCGGCGAGCAGGTCGTCGAGTTCTCCCAGCACGATGACGGCATCGGCGTGGTGACGGCCGCCGGCACCCGGATGAGCGCCAAGGTCCTACTCATCACCGCCGGAATCGGCGCGTTCAAGCCTCGGCCGCTTCCGGCCGCCGACACGTTCACCGGCGAAGGCATCGTGTTCTTCGTCCCGCAGCTCGATGTGCACACCGACCAGGATGTCGTGATCGTGGGGGGCGGGGATTCGGCATTCGACTGGGCGTTGTCCCTGCACCCGATAGCCCGCAGCATCACGCTGGTGCACCGCCGCGATGCGTTCCGGGCACATGCAGCCACTGTGGATCGTGTCCGTGACCTGGGCGTGCGGATCGTGACGTCCAGCGAAGTGACAGCCATCGAAGGTGATGACCACGTGACCGCCGTGCGGGTGGCGCACAAGCAGACCGGCGAGGAGCAGCGACTGCCCGCTGACACGATCGTGGCAGCGCTCGGCTTCATCGCGTCCATCGGTCCCATGGCTGATTGGGGTCTGGAACTCGAGAAGCGTCACATCCTGGTCGACACCACGATGGCCACGAATCTGGCAGGTGTGTACGCGGCCGGCGACATTGCTGCCTACCGCGGCAAGGTCCCGTTGATCAGCGTCGGATTCGGTGAGGCCGCGCTCGCCGTCAACAACGCCGCCCCACTGATCGATCCCACACACGGCGTTTTCCCAGGTCACTCCTCGGGGGAATCGAGCGGCTAGATACCCTCGAAGTGCCATGGACGACACGACTTTCGAGGATGTCATAGCGGGGAACCACAGGTTCGTCGAAGACTACGCCGGACCCGGGATGACCGGTCGCGCAGCCAGAGGGCTGGCGCTGATCACCTGCATGGACTCGCGCATCGATCCGCTGGCCGTCTTGGGGATGCGGGCCGGAGACATGAAGATCCTGCGTAACGCGGGCGCCCGGGTGACCGACGACGTACTGCGCACGCTGGTGCTGGCGACCTACCTGCTGGACGTGAATCGAATCATCGTGATGCCGCATACGGACTGCAGAATGGCCAAGAGCACTGAGTCGGAGGTGCACACGACGATTCTGGAGCAGTCCGGTGTCGACACCCGCTCGCTGGAGTTCCGCACGATCGACGAGCCGCTGGAGACTCTGGCGGCGGACGTTCAGCGGATCCGCTCGTTCCCCTTCATCCCCGACAACATCGTGGTTGCCGGCGGCATGTACGACGTGGATACCGGCAAGTTGACAATGTACGACTTCTGAAACCGGCCGGTTTTCGCCATCGGTGAGAGGTTGTGTGCCGGTGAGCGTTTCAACGCGTTGTTTTGCTCACCAACTGCACAACTTCTCACGCGGGCATCGCTGCTGTCCTAGACGTCCAACATCTGCCGGTCGAGACCGTCCGACTCCGAGACGATGAACCCCCGCCGGGGACCGACATCGTTGCCCATCAGCAGGCCGAAGACGTCGTTGGCAGCCGATGCGTCAGAGACGGTGACTCGGCGCAGTTGGCGCTTCGACGGATCCATCGTCGTCTCGCGCAACTGCGAGGCATCCATCTCACCGAGGCCCTTGTAACGCTGGATCGGGTCTTTGACCCGCAGCCCCTTCTTCTCCAGGTCGGCGACCAGACGCTTCATCTCGTCGTCGGCGTAGGTGTAACGGACCTCGTTCTTGGCACCGGGTTTGACGATCTCCAGGCGGTGCAACGGCGGCACCGCGGCATAGACCCGGCCCTCGTCCAGCAGCGGGGACATATAGCGGTGGATCAACGTCAGCAGCAGGCAGCGGATGTGGGCGCCGTCGACGTCGGCGTCAGTCATCAGGATGATCTTGCCGTATCGGACCTGCGCCAAATCGAAGCTTCGGCCGGTCCCGCCTCCGATGACCTGCAGGATGGAGGCGCACTCGGCGTTCTTGAGCATGTCGGCCATCGAGGCCTTCTGCACGTTGAGGATCTTCCCGCGGATCGGCAGCAGCGCCTGGAACTCGGAGTTGCGCGCCGATTTTGCCGTGCCCAGCGCACTGTCACCCTCGACGATGAACAACTCCGTGGAGTCGGTGACGTTGCTGCGACAGTCGGCCAGTTTTGCGGGCAGCGCTGAGGATTCCAGAGCGTTCTTACGGCGCTGGACATCGCGCGTCTGGCGGGCAGCAAGCCTGGCCCGGGCGGCGTTGGCGACCTTCTCCAGAGCGGCCTTCGTGCTCGCCTTCTCCCCACGCGGCGGTTTCGTGAACCACTCGGTGAGGCGCTTGGCCACAACGCGCGAGACGATCCCGGCCACCTGAGGGGTCCCGAGCACTTCCTTGGTCTGGCCTTCGAACTGGGGCTCGGCCAGGCGCACGGTCACGACCGCCGTCAGACCCTCCGTGATGTCGTCCTTATTGACCGAGTCCTCACTGGCCCGCAGCACCCTCGCGGCCCGCAACTGCTCATTTACCGTCTTCGTCAGCGCCCGCTCGAACCCGGTCACGTGGGTTCCGCCTTTGGGCGTGGCGATGACGTTGACGAAGGATCGGGTCACCGTGTCGTAGCCGGTCCCCCAGCGCATCGCGACGGACACCGTGCAGGTGCGTTCAACGTCCTGCGTGCTGAGGTGCCCACGTCCATCGAGAACCGGCACGTGCTCGGTGAAGTGCCCCTCACCCTCCAGCCGGATCACCCCGGTGACCGGCTCGTCGTCGGCCAGGAAGTCGACGTACTCCCCGATCCCACCCTTGAACCGGAAGGTCTCGGACAGGTGGTCGTGCTCAACGCGCACATCCTCGACGTGCAGTGCGAGGTCGGGAACCAGGAACGCGGTCTGGCGTGCCCGCTCCCACAGGACTGTGCGGTCGAAGGAGGTGTCCTTGGTGAAGATCTGGGGATCCGGCCAGAAGCGGATGCGGGTGCCCGTGCGGTTCTTCGGTACCGAACCGCGGGGGTGCAGCCCCGCCTTCTTCGAAAACGGCGCGTCCGGTCCGTCCCCGTCGAATATCCCGGGCACCCCGCGTCGGAAGGACATCCCGTAGGTCTTGCCGGCGCGGTCGACCTCGACGTCCAACCGTGCAGATAGCGCATTGACCACCGATGCCCCCACACCGTGCAGACCACCTGTGGCTCCGTAAGAGCCACCGCCGAACTTGCCGCCTGCGTGGAGTTTGGTCATCACCAGTTCCACGCCCGTGAGCCGGGATTTCTTCTGCACGTCCACCGGGATCCCACGGCCGTTGTCGCTGACCAGGGCACTGCCGTCCGCAAGCAGCGTCACCGTCACCGTGTTACAGAAACCCGCCAGCGCCTCGTCGACGGCGTTGTCGATGATCTCCCACACACAGTGCATCAGCCCACGCGAATCGGTGGACCCGATGTACATACCCGGCCGCTTGCGCACGGCGTCCAGACCCTCAAGGACGGTCAGCGCATCAGCGGAGTAGGCGGCGGTTTTGGTGGGCACCCGTCCACAGTAGGGCCCACCCCGGACAAACCCGGGGACCCCCTGTGGACGGATTCGCTGGCGGCGAAACACGACTTATCCCCGATGCGGGAATCACCGATGCCTGTAACAGTGTTGAGTACGGTAGACGACAATCCGCGAAGGAGGTGGTCCCAGTGGTAACGACAATGTCCCCGAGTACCTTGACGGCCAGTGACCGATGCGACCGGTGCGGCGCGCAGGCGTATGTGCGAGTGACTCTGACCTCAGGTGGGGAACTGCTCTTCTGCGGTCACCACGCGCGCAAACACCTTCCTGCGCTCGAACCGCTCACAGCACATGTCCTCGACGAAACCGAGGCTCTCGAGCACCTGAACTAGGACCGGGTCGGAGTTCGACCACGCGGGTCAGCGGCCCCGGAAGTCGGGCTGACGCCGCTCGCCGAACGCTTTGACGCCCTCGGCAAGATCCTTGCTGCTCCAGGCCCGGGCGACGGTTTCGTCGACACGATGGGCGACCTCAGGCGGCAGGTGGGCATCCGAGAGTTCGGCCAAGGCGGCCTTGGTTGCCGCAATCGTCAGCGGAGCGTTGCGCACGATCTTGTCCGCCCACAGTCTCGTCGCAGGCTCCAGATCCTCCTGCCGGCCTACGATCTGCGTGACCGCGCCCAGTTCGTAGGCCGTCTGCATGGTCACCGGCTCGGCGGTGAGGAACATCCGCGCCACCACCTGAGCCGGTAGGCAGGCGAGGAACCGCGCCACCCCGGACGGTGGATAACCGACCCCCAGACGCGCGGGTGTGATGGCCATCTTGGTATCGGCCGTGGCCACGATCAGGTCACAACTGAGGACCAGTTCGCAGGCCCCGCCCCACACGTCACCGCCCACCTCGGCGATGGTCGCCAGCGGGAGTCGACGGAAGTACTCCAGAAAGCCCTCAAGCGGATTCGCCCAGACGTGCTCACGGGCCTCCAGCGGGATCTCACTGATGTCGTGCCCGCTGGACCAGGTGCCCTTCACCGGTTCGGCGCGCAGGATCACGACCCGCACCCCGTCGAGTACCGCCTTGGTGAGGATGGCCCTGGCCTGCTCGAGCATCGGCGTGGTGAGCCGGTTCCGGCTAGAAGGTTCGCAGAACGTCATCCGCAACACGGTGCCGTCGGTTCATCCGCAACACGGTGCCGTCAGTGTCAATCGTCCATTCGCTCACGTCAACAGAGTCTATGGGGCACCCGGGCGGACGATGGGCGGCCCGGAGTCCGTCAAGGAGCACGCCGATCGTGCCGAAGAATCGTCGTGGACTCCCGGGCAGCTCGTGTTCTGCGATGGATCGCCGCGCTGGTCGCGGTCACCGTCGTCGTCGGGGCGGCTCCTGGAACTGCCGCGCCCGTGACTCGACCCGCGCCACAGCCGATTCGCCCCGCTGCGCAAACCATCGCCGATGCCCCAGAGTTCGCCTGGACACCGGTCCGCGCAGCCACCGCATACAGGCTCGAGGTCTCCCGCGATCCCGGCTTCGAGACCTTCGTCCGTCAGGTGGAGACCGCAGCCACCCGGTATGCGGACACCACCAGTTGGCCCGCCGGGGAGTACTGGTGGCGGGTGAAGGTGGTCGCCCCCTTCAGCTCTAGTTACTCAGCCGTTCGCTCGTTCTCCCGGGCCTGGCTTCAAACGCCGGGCACCCTCGCGCGACCCGATGCCGTCCGCGTTGACGACTTCGCCGCCGAAGCCGGGGTCCAGGTTCCGCGCAACGCAGTGAAGGTTGCGTGGACGGCCGTGCGCGAGGCGGCCTACTACGAGATCGAGTTCGACGGCCGTCCGGAGACCACGTGCAGAACGCCTCACACCGTTTTCACGCCGTACCAATCCGGTTCCTTCGTCGGTGGGGTGGGTGAACCCTGCGATCCCGGACTCGGCCTCGGCGAGCACTCGGTGAGGGTGCGCGCGGTCGATGTGGGACCCGGACGGGACCCGCTGTTCAGTCTGTGGTCCGATGAGCCGCGCTCGGCCGAAGATCAGCCCCCCGGGGTCGTCCGATTCACTGTGGGACCCCCCCGAACCGGATCGGGACGGTGGCAGCCCGCCGTGCTGACGTCGCCTCGCGACGGCAGCGTGTTCGCAGACACGCCGGTCCTGCACTGGGATCCGGTGGCCGGCGCCGCTGACTACCGGGTGGTGATGGCCACGGACCGGGGCTTCACGAATCTGGTCGGCGACTTCCGCACCACCGGCACCAGTCTGATCCCAACGCAGTCACTGCCTCAGACTCGGCGCGCGCGATCTCTGTTCTGGCTCGTTGTGCCCTGCACGGTCAGCGGCACCGGGGCTGATCAGTGCCTGAGCCTCGGCGACGGCGCAGGTTTGCGCAAATTCACGATGCAGTCCGTCAGCCCACGGACCACCGGTGTGCAGCGACGTAGCAGCCCGTGGACTGGATTCACGTGGGAATCGATGCACAAGACCCTGGGAGTGTTCGCACGCCGGACCGGCAGTCCAGCGGCCTCGATGGTGGGTGTGTCCTGGTACGAGATCCAATTGCGCACCAGAGGTGCAGGATGGGATGCAGCCAGAATCGTCGCCGTCGACCGTGAAGCTTTCGTGCCGGATTACCTGCGTTTCGGTACGCGCTACGACTGGCGGGTCCGGGTGGTGGATGGTTCGGGTCTCCCCGGCATTTGGAGTCGGGCACGCACGGCGATGACTCCGGGCGCGGTTTCGGCGAATCCGGTCGCCCTGCGAGCAGGCCGTCGCGGACAGCGGGTTGTGATCACTTGGCGTCAGCCACGCTCCCGCTACTTCCCCGTGACCGAC
>JALOLM010000401.1 GCA_025455985.1 Candidatus Nanopelagicales bacterium
CCAGCGCCCAGATCCGGATCGGTGGCCCGCAGCACCGACACCCACTTGGCAGGTTCCCGCACCAGGACGCGAGGATCGTGCAGCGCACCGGTCACGAGCAGCGCAGGTCGGCCGACAGTCGGCGGCGGGTTGTCGTACGGCGAGTACCCGAGCATGTAGGTCATGTACTCGGGGTCACGCGGGTCGCCCCACTCGTCCCACTCGTTCACCGTCAGCGGGATCGAGGGATCCGACATCGCCGTCACGACATCGACGAACGGGACTTCGGCGACCACCGCACACCAGCGATCAGGCCGCTGCGAGTAGACCGCGCCCTGTAGCAGCCCCCCGGCGGACAACCCGCGGCTGGCGATGTGGCGGCCGTCCACCAGGCCGAGCGAGCCATTGTGGGCCAACGCATCAGCAACGTCGATGAAGTCGTCGAACGTCGTGCGCTTCTTCAACAGCCGGCCCTGCTCCCACCAGGTCCGGCCCATCTCGCCACCGCCGCGCACGTGGGCGTGGGCGAAGACGACCCCGCGCTCCAACAACGCCGGAAGGGCCGCGTCGAACTCCGGCTCGAACACGTACTCGTAGGCGCCATATCCGTAGAGCAAGCAGGGTGCGCTTCCGTCCAGCGCGATGTCATGGCGCCGGGTCAGCGTCACCGGGATCTTGGCGCCGTCCCGGGCCGTGACCCACACCCGCGACGCTGTGTAACGCGTCGGGTCCAGGCCGGGGGCCACGGCTGTGTGCAGTTCGGCCCAATCGCCGGAGTTGAGGTCCACGTCCCACCATGTCGCCGGCGTCGTGCGGCTCTCAGTGCGGATCGTGATGGCATCCGGGTCGAAGTCGTCAACCCGGATCAGGCAGACGGTGGACGCCTCGTCCGCGGGCTCGATGTCGAAGCAGGCCGACCAGTCCCGCTTGGCCACCCGAAGCAGCGGTAGGCCGTTGCTTCGCATCGTCAGGACCACGTGTTCGGCGAACGCGTCGATAGCAAGCAAGCGGAGCGTCGGATCGTGAGCGACCACCTCCCGCCACGGTCCCAGCGTCCGGGTCGAAGCTGCCAGGACCCGGAACTCCTCCGCTGCGTCGTTGGTGACCATCAGGATCTCGTCGCCTTGTGCTGATGGAGCATGGTCGACGCTGTACTCGACCCCCCGGCGGCGGCCCGCCACCGAACGGGGGGGCGCTGTCGTGTTCCCGGCCGGCAGCAGCCAGCTCTCGCTGGTGTCGCGACTGCGGGCCTCGATCACGATCCACTGCGCGGAACGCGTCCCGCGCACTGTCACCTCGAATGACTCGTCGTCCTCCTGCAGGATGAGTCGGTCGGTGTCGGCGGGGGTTCCCAGGATGTGCTCGCGCACCTGCCAAGGGCGCATCGCGTGGTCAGGCACGACGTAGAGGAATCGACTGCCGGAGGCATCCCACGCGCCGGTGTAATAGGTCCCCTCGACCTGGTCGGGCAAGTCGTCACCGGTCGTGAGGTCGCGGAAGCGCAGCGAGTACTTCTCGGCGCCGGTGAGATCCACCGACCAGGCCAGGACATCCGCGCCGGGTCCCGGTTCGGTCAGGCCGAACTCGGCGTAGGTCGAGCCCTCCTGCGCTGCGACGGCACCCAGGTCGACCAACACCTCGATGTCGTCTGTCTCCCGCGGCCGACGGGCCAAGCAGGGCAGATCGGCTCCGGCCTGGAACTGGGTCAGGTACACGAACTGTCCACCAACGAAACTGACCGACACCTCAGCCTCCGGGAGCAGACCTCGCATCTCGGCGGCCAGTTCATCGCGAAGCGGCGCCAGCGGTTGGACCCTCGCCTCGTAATAGGCGCGCTCCTGCCTCAGTGCGTCAAGGACCGCCGGGCCATCACCGGCGAGCCAGCCGAAATCGTCCTGCCGGTTTCCGGCACCCCACGGCACCCTCCTGGGGTTTACTTGGGGCTTAGGCGGGGACGGCATGGCCGGACGTTAGCACCCGTGGTGGGCACGGAGGTGGCAGATGAGAGCGCGACGTGGCTGGAGCGCGTGGGCAGCGCTCTTCGGCGCCATCGCACTGATGGTCGCCTTCCCGGCACTGCCGGCCAGTGCTGAGGACAAGACCGTGTTCACGGTCGGCATCACGCAGGACGTGGACACGACCAACCCCTTCACGGGGATCGCTGCCGCCTCCTTTGAGGCCTACCAGATGATGTACCCGACCCTCACCGAGTACTCGGCCGCCGACTTCTCCACGGTCCCGGGCCTTGCCGAATCGTGGGAGGAATCCGCAGACCAGACGTACTGGACGTACAAGATCCGCCCTGGTCTGAAGTGGAGCGACGGCAAACCGCTGACCGCGCGCGACGCGGCCTACACCTTCAACCGGGTCATCAACGGCGACATCGAGCAGACCAACTACGGCGGCTACACGTCCACGATCACGCGGGCGGTCGCGCAGGACGACACGACGCTCGTCCTGTACGTGAAGAAACCCTCGCCGATCATGTACCACCTGGCGGTCTACATCCTTCCCGAACACATCTGGAAGGACATCGACGGCAAGCAGGTCAAGTCGTACAAGAACGAGCCGGAGGACGGGCAGCCGGTCGTGGGTGGCGGCCCCTTCGTGCTGACCGAACGCCGCAAGGGCGAGTTCCTGCGGTTCGAGGCGAACCCCGATTTCTACGGCGGCAAACCCGCAGCCGACGAGGTCGTCTTCCGGGTCTACAAGAACACCGACGCGATCGCCGAGGCGTTGCGCAAGGGCGAGGTCGATTACGCCAACGACCTGTCCGCCAA
>JALOLM010000071.1 GCA_025455985.1 Candidatus Nanopelagicales bacterium
GGTCAACCATTCCAGCAGGGTGCTGGTGTTGGCCACCGCCCGGGCGGTCACCCGGTCAGCTCGCAGCTGAACGTTCTGGGCCCGCTCGCGCACAACGTCGACCTCGAGACCGAGTTCGTCGATCACCTTGTGCAGGAATCGGGTCCTGCGTTCCAGTGGCTCGACGAGAGTGATCTGCAGATCGGGCCTGGCGATTGCCCACACCAGGCCGGGGAGGCCGGCTCCACTGCCGACATCGATCACCGATGCCGCGTGCGGCAGGCAGTCCAGATCCTGGGTGACAGCTAGGCAGTTGTCCACATGGCGTTCCCAGAGACGATCGGTCTCCCGGGGCCCGATCAGACCCCATTCCACCCCGTCGGTGGCCAGCAGATCGTGATAGGCCTGCAGTTGTTCCACGTGAAACGTCAGGCGGGCAGAACCACGACGTACCGGTTCGGTTCCTCACCGCTGGACTCGCTGACCAGTCCGGCGGCCGCCACCGCATCGTGCACGACCTTGCGCTCGAACGGCGTCATCGCCGGCAGGGACACCGACTCCCCCGTGCGCTTGACTTCTTCCACAGCCCGCTCACCCTGCGCTGTCAATTCCTTGCGCAGACCGGCCCGGTAGCCCCCGACGTCAAGCATCATCCGGGAGCGGTGCCCCGTCTCGCGCATGATTGCCAGGCGGGCCAGATCCTGCAACGCGTCCACGACCTCGCCGTTGTCGCCGACGAGCTCGTCGAGGTCCTCCCCCACGATCGCCACCATTGCTCGGCCGTTCTCGACATCCATCTCGAGATCGCCGTCCACATCGATGATGTCCAGCAGCGCCTCGAGGTAGTCGGCCGCAATGTCACCCTCGTTTTCGAGGTCCTTGTTGTCGTCGCTCATCGACTACTCCGTTTCACGTGAAACTCATGCACCCTTGCGCTTCTTGCGCGTCTGTCGCTTGGGTTGGTTGCGGGTCGGCTTGGGGGGCTCCACGACGTCGGGGACGATCGCGCCGGTGCTGCTCACCGCACCACTCTTCTTCGCCGCCTTGGCAGCATCTCGCTTTGCCTTCGCGTCGAAGGCGGGCGTGCCGGGCTGCGGGTTGTTCCGGATCACCCAGAACTGCTGGCCCATGGACCACAGGTTCGTGGTCAGCCAGTAGATCAGCACACCGAGCGGGAAGTTGATGCCACCAATCGCGAACATGACCGGGAAGATGTAGAGCAGCAGCTTCTGCTGACGGACCATCGGGTTGTCGGCCGCGGTGTTCTTCACGATCAACTGGCGCTGCGTGATGAACGTCGTCAGCGACATCAGGATGATCATCACCAAGGTGACGACGTGGGTGGCGGTCGGGTTGGGCGTCTCGGCGGCATTCAGGAAGGTGCCGTAGATCGGTACCCCGAAGATCAGCGCCTCCCGGCCCTGGTCGACGAGTTCGGGCGTGAGCACCCCGACCGCCTTGTCCTGGGCCATTCCTTGCAGCACCCGGAACAGCGCGAAGAAGATGGGCGCCTGCACCAGGATGGGAAGGCACGAGGAGAGCGGATTAGTACCGGTCTCCCGGTACAGCTTCATCATCTCTTCGGACTGCCGCTGTTTGTCGCCGGCGTACTTCTGCTGAATCTCCTTCATCTGCGGTTGCAGGATCTGGAGATTTCGCTGGGCCTTGATCTGCTTGACGAACAGCGGGATCAGGAGCACCCGGATGACGATGACCAGGCCCACGATCGACAGACCCCATGCAGCACCACTGGCGGCACCAAAGATGGGGGACAGGAGGGCGTGGAACGTCACGAGGATCCACGAGACGGCTGTCTCCAGCCATTCTAAGATGAACAAGATACCCCCCTGGGGTTTCCATCGAGATCAACATCTGCTCGCCACTTCCCAGCCGGTGGCGGTGGGTTGATCCCACCGAGTTGCCAGGGATGGCATCGACCCAAGCGTGCCACAGAGAGAACCGAGCCCTTCATCAGCCCGTGTGTTTGCAGACTCTGCACAGCATATGCCGAACAGGTGGGGTGGAACTTGCAACTCGGACCGGTCATAGGTGAAATGTACTTCTGATAAAGCCGGATGAGGCCGATCGCCAGGAGGGCCGGTAACCGGATGATCAGGTGCACGTACTTCACAGTCGTCCCACCGCCACCCGAAGATCGGTGCGCAACTGCGCGAAACTGACGTTCGCCGGAAGGGCGCGTACGACCAGATCACCGTCCGGCAGTAGCTTCCACATGTCGGCCAGAGCATGGCGCACTTGCCGCTGCCGACGGTGGCGGCCCACGGCATTCTCGAAGCCCTTGACCGTCACGACGGCCACGTGCGGACCGCCCTCACCCACGACGTGGTGCACGATCAGCGATCCGGACCGCACACGGCGGCCCGAGCGGATCGTGGTGCGCACCCGTGATCGCGGATGCAGCCGGTCGTCGCGGGGGAGCACCGTCACACCGTCAGGCGGGCGCGGCCTTTGCTGCGGCGAGACGACAGGATGGAACGGCCAGCTCGCGTGCGCATGCGCAGGCGGAAGCCGTGCTTCTTGTGACGGCGCCGGTTGTTCGGCTGGTACGTACGTTTCATGGTGTCCTTCCAAGTCTCACGAGGACGTAGGCGCGGAATTGGCCCCCATCGACAACCGAGGTCAATGACGCAGGTTCACGACAGGGGCCAGCCGTTCCAGCATACGTCACACCCCCACCGAGCGCGCCATCCGCCTGCTGCTTACACCGCAACACGCACCAGCCGTTGGCGACACGCCGACCCGCTGCTAATCCGTTCGACCATTTGTGGACAATCAGGTTGTCAGCGGCTGTCTATCCGATTAGCGTCAGCCCAACGACGTTGAACGGAACTTCCTCACCGGAAGACGTCCACACAGCTTTCCACATGGTTTATCCACACTGTGGAGAACTCTGTACACATCTAGCCAAAGGGGCTTCACTTGGACGTCCTGATCGACCTCGCAGACCTGTGGACCCGCGCGAAGCAGTCCGTCCCGGAGACCCAACGGGCGTGGGTGGATCTGACCGAACCGGTCGCCCTCACCACAGACTCCCTCGTGCTGGTCACGGGGAATGAGTTCACCAAGGACATGCTGGAGACCAAGCTGCGCCCCCACGTCCAGCAGGCGCTGGCCGACCAGTTGGGCCACAGCGTGACCATCGAGGTCCTGGTCGACCAGGCCCGCGCCCCCCAGATCCCCGATGATCTGGCCGACGACCTGGCCGATTCGACCTACAGCGAACCGCAGATCGAACCCGTGGCGCCGACCGCAGCCCAGAACGACACACTGCTGAACCCCCGCTACACCTTCGACACGTTCGTCTACGGTCCGAGCAACCGGTTCGCCCACGCCGCGGCCATGGCCGTGGCCGAACAACCCGCACGGGCGTACAACCCGCTTTTCATCTATGGCGACTCCGGGCTGGGCAAGACCCACCTGCTGCACGCCATCGGTCACCACACACGCCGGATCTTCGCCGGCTCCCGTGTGCACTACGTGAGCTCTGAGGAGTTCACCAACGACTTCATCAACTCCATCCGCGACCACGGCCGCGCCGACCTGCACCGGCGATACCGCGATGTGGATGTCCTGCTGGTCGACGACATCCAGTTCCTGTCGGGCAAAGTCCAGACCCAGGAAGAGTTCTTCCACACCTTCAACACCCTGCACAACGCCAACAAGCAGATCGTCATCACCTCGGACCTGCCGCCCAAGCAGTTGCAGGACTTCGAGGACCGGATGCGCTCGCGCTTCGAGTGGGGTCTGATCACCGACATCCAGCCCCCGGACCTCGAGACCCGGATCGCGATCCTGCGCAAGAAGACCATGCAGGAGCGTCGTGAGATCTCCGACGAGGTCCTGGAGTTCATCGCCACCAAGATCACCGCCAACATTCGTGAACTCGAAGGCGCCTTGATCCGGATCTCGGCCTTCGCCAGTCTCAACTCCTCGCCGATCAGTGTCGAACTCGCCGAAATTGTGCTGAAGGACCTCATCCCGCACGAGACCGCTCGCGACGTGACCGCCGATCAGATCAAGACCCAGGCCGCGGACTACTTCGGCGTCTCCCTGGACGATCTGGAAGGCCCCTCACGGTCGAAGACTCTGGTCTCGGCGCGTCAGGTGGCCATGTACTTGTGCCGGGAGCTCACGGATCTGTCGCTGCCGGCCATCGGCGCCGAGTTCGGCAACCGCGACCACACCACGGTTATGCACGCTGACCGCAAGATCCGTAACAGCATCGGGGAGAGCCGGCGGCTCTACGAGCAGGTCGCGGATTTGACGAACAAGATCCGCAGTTCGTCGTAACATCTTCGTTACTTTCCGTAGGTCATTTGTTATCTTCGTCACACTGCGTATCCCCATGTCGTGGAAATCCTGTGGATAACTGACTTGGCGTGCAACGTCGGGGGCACTCTGATATCGACATTTCCTGCTTTTCCGTCTCGAGATAGCCGCCAAACCCGCACGGCGCCTTCGTGGTTCGCCTCACCCACTGAAGGGCCCCATGCCTCCTCGAGGCCAGCAGATGCCCACGACATTTCCAACGGCAAGCGGGTCCCAATACCTCGTGAGCGCGACACGCCGACGTTCACGGCCCTCAGCTGCCATCCCCAGTCTGTGCACGAGTTGTGGAGAACCCACGAATTTCGGGCCCCGCAACAGGCCCCATCGTGGGATAACCGCCCAGCCGATTGTGAACACCGGTGGACAGTGCCACGGCCGTCCACACTCCCCACAGCGACAGCATCAGCTGCCCACAGACCTGTGTGCGATGTAATTACCCGCGGCCGATCAGGGGATTCGACCGGTTATCCACACTGTCAACAGGCGCTACTACGTCTACGAGAACTATCTAAAGAAGAACAATCAAGAGACCCGATGGCAGGCCCACCCACCTGTGGATATTGATTTGCGCGCCAAAACCCAAATTGGCTGTGCGAGGCGCTGGGCGCATGACACGATGCGGTGACAAGGAGGACTTCGTGAAGTTTCGCATCGAGAGAGACGTGCTTGCTGACGTCGTGACGTGGGTGTCGCGCACCCTGCCCTCGCGGGTGCCCTTCCCGTCGCTGGCGGGGGTGCTGGTCGAGGCGGCCGAGGACTCCGTGTCGTTCACCACGACCACCCAGGACACCTGGTCACACAACGTCGCTGATGCGGTGATCGGAGAACCAGGGACCGCGTTGATCTCTGGGCGTTTGCTCGTGGAGATCGCCCGGTCGTTGCCGGCCCAGCCGGTGAGTTTTGCGCTGCAGTCGTCGGGTCGCGTCGAGGTCACGTGCGGCGCGGCCGCATTCACACTGCCGACGCTTCCCGGCGATGACTACCCGCCGCTGCCGACGCTTCCCGATGCGGTCGGTCAGGTCAACGCCGGCGTCTTCGCGGCAGCCGTCGCGCAGGTGGCAGTCGCATCGGCGTCGCCCGAGGAGCGCAACCACGCCTATGCCGGCATCCGCATGGAGATCGAGCCGGACGGACACCTGACCCTTGCGGCCACCGATCGCTACCGACTGGCCGTCCGCGAACTGCCGTGGCAACCGTTGTCGGTCGACCAGCCGATCGCGATCACAGCTCCGGGCCGCGAACTCATGGAGGCCGCCAAGGCATTCGCCGACGCCGGCGACCTGAGTATCCACCTTGGGGAGTCCGAGACTTCGATGTCATTGACCGCCGATACCCGGCAGACCGGTCTGCGCCTCATGGATGCCGCCGGCTTCCCGAAGTTCCGCTCGCTGCTGCCCAACCAGTTCGTCAGCCAGCCCGAGATCGAGGTCGCTGCGCTCAAGGAGGCCCTGAAGCGCGTGAGTCTCGTTTTGCACCAGGATTCGGCGGTGCGACTGGTCTTCTCATCCGACGAGGTGGTGCTCAAGGCCGGCACCGGTGATGAGGCCACCGCCACCGAGACCTTGGGCTGCTCGCTGCAGGGTGAGGCGATCGACGTCGCGTTCAACCCGAAGTTCCTGGCCGACGGTCTGGCCGGTCTGACCGAACCGACGGCGCGTTTGAGCCTGCAGTCATCGGAGAAGGCGGCCGTGCTCACGGGGGTCGACTCCGATGGCGGCAGTGAGGTCTTCCGGTATCTGCTGATGCCGGTGCGTCTCAACCGGTGAGGATCGCCCATCTCGGGCTGACCGACTTCCGCAACTACCCCAGCCTCGAGGTCGACTTCTCCCCGGGGGTCAACATCCTGCTGGGTAGTAACGGGCAGGGGAAGACCAACGCGGTGGAGGCCGTGGCCTACCTGGCGACCTTCGGCAGTCATCGAGTGGCCAATGACACGGCACTGGTCCGGGCCGGCTGCGACAGTGCGGTCATCCGCAGCACAGTCACTCATGGCGATCGGACAATCGGCCTCGATGTCCAGATCAATCCGGGGCGGTCCAACCGGCTGCAGGTGAACCGGTCACCCGTGCGGCGCACCCGTGATGCACTCGGCATCGTGCGGGCCGTGATGTTCGCACCGGAGGACCTGAGCCTGGTCAAAGGGGAGCCGGGCGCGCGCCGACGATTCCTGGATCAGCTGCTCGTGCAGTCCAGCCCCAAGTTCGCAGGCGTGATCGCCGACTACGACAAGGTGTTGCGGCAGCGGAACTCGCTGCTGCGGTCGGCGGCGAAGTCTTCCAGCGGTCTCGAACGCGACACCTTGCACAGCACCCTGGCCGTATGGGACGAACGGCTCGTGACCTTCGGATCGCAGATCATGGCTGGTCGGGTGGGGGTGCTGGCCGACATCCGGGAACCTGCGGCCGCGGCCTACGCGGAGGTGGCGCAGACCCGTAACCGGCTGGAACTGCGCTACGTGCCCTCGCGGTTGTCGAACGGGCCGCAGACCGAGCAGGACTTCGCGCAGGAGCTCACGCGATGTCTGGGGGAGATCCGCAAGGAGGAGTTCGCGCGGGCTGTGACCTTGGTGGGTCCGCATCGAGACGAACTCGAGATCGGTCTCAACGACTTGCCGGCGCGTGGTTACGCCTCCCACGGGGAGTCCTGGTCGGTGGCTCTGGCCTTACGTCTGGCCAGCTTCGAGATGTTGCAGACCGATCAGTCCGGTGAGCCGATCCTGATCCTCGACGACGTGTTCGCTGAACTGGATTCGGTCCGCCGGGAGCGGCTCGCGCAGATCGCCAGTCGCAGCCCCGGACAGGTACTGATCACCGCGGCCGTGTCGGATGACGTCCCTGAGCAGTTGAGCGGGGTTAGATTCTTGGTAGACAACGCGACGATAGGCGAGCTGAGATGACCGACGAGGCCGTGAGCGACCTGGCGAACCGGGTACTTGCCCGCGCCAGGCAGGCGGCACGAGCCATGCCAACGGTCAGCACTGCAGTGCGTCGTGAGGCCACCTACTCCTCGGCCCGCCCGGACGACCGCGATCCCTCCCGTGTGGCAGACGCCATCTCGTCGCTGGTGACCGATAGGGGGTGGCAGGCTGCCACGGCGATCGGTCGGATCTGGGGCGAGTGGGCCTCGCTGGTCGGGCCGACGCTGGCCGAGCACGTCACCCCCGAGGCTTTCGACCGCACCACCGGGCTACTCACGTTGCGGGCCGACAGCACCGCGTGGGCTACGCAGGTGCGCATGCTGTCCGGTCAGTTGCGCAAGAGGCTGCAGGCCGAACTGCCCGGGGGCCTGGTCCACGACATCTCGGTACTCGGTCCCGACGTGGGTCCCCGGCAGCGTGGACGTTTGCGGGTCAAGGGCCGCGGGCCGCGTGACACCTACGGCTGAGTAATCCACAGATCCGAGATCGGGACGCCGCATCGCCCCGATTTGATGTAGAGGTTATGTGGGGGGATGCCTGACCGGACCCAAATCGCCTCAGAAATGCCCTAAACCCTGTGCAAAGGGCCGGGCTGTCGCCTATTACCGGTAGACTGACACCTATCGAAGGCGTGTTCTGGCCCTTTTCTGGCCGCTCAGCGCGAGAAGAACGATCGGTAGAGGAGCTGTTGAGTGTCCTACGACGCCAGCGATATCCAGGTTCTGGAGGGTCTTGAGGCGGTTCGCAAACGCCCGGGCATGTACATCGGCTCCACCGGCGAGCGCGGATTGCACCACTTGGTCTACGAGGTGGTGGACAACGCCGTCGATGAGGCGCTGGCCGGGCACTGCGACACGATCGACGTCGCCCTGCTGGCCGACGGTGGGGTGCGCGTACGTGACAACGGCCGCGGCATCCCGGTGGACATGCACCCAGTGGAGAAGAAACCCGCAGTCGAGGTGGTGCTGACGGTTCTACACGCTGGCGGCAAGTTCGGCGGCGGCGGATACTCGGTCTCCGGCGGTCTGCACGGCGTCGGGGTCTCGGTGGTCAACGCGCTGTCGACAACGGTGACCGTGAACATCCACCGCGACGGGTTCGAATGGACCCAGACCTACGCCCACGGCGCGCCCACCGCCGCGTTGGCCAAGGGTCCAGAGGTGTCCGACACCGGGACCGAGGTGGTGTTCTGGGCGGACCCGGAGATCTTCGAAACCACGGAATACGACTTCGACACGCTGTCCCGGCGGTTCCA
>JALOLM010000402.1 GCA_025455985.1 Candidatus Nanopelagicales bacterium
TCCAGAATCCGGATCAGACCGCGGTCCACGAGGTCGATCAGATAGGGCAGCGCCTCACCGGTCGGGTTGCCGTTGGGGTACTCGACCACCAAGTAGTCGATCGGCCCGAGCTGGACCTCATCGGATTGCACTTCGGTCATGTTTGTCCCTTCGTTGACACTACGCATCGTAGACGCGTGTAGCCCTCGCGTCAGGTCGTCCCTGCAAGCCTGGATTACGCGGACTTCATCTCCTTGCCGTACACGATCACCGCGTACAGGATGAACACGTCGATCGCGATGACGACGATGGCCCACACCGGGTAGACCGGCAGCCAGATGAAGTTCACGATGATGCTCAACGAGGCCAGGATCACGGCCATGGTGCGGCCGAAGAGGTTACCCCGCATCACGAGGATGCCGGACAGGAGCAGTAGCAGCCCGAGGATCAGGTGCACCCAGCCCCAGCCGGTCACGTTGAGGAACAGCGCACCCTCTTCTCCCAGAATCACCACGTCGTTCTGGAAGACCGCGACGAAGCCCTGGATCGCCCACAACGCGCCACCGATAATCATCAGCACACCGGCGAACACCACCCATCCGGTCATGCCGGAGCGTTGGGTCTCGACAGTTGATGTAGTACTCATAGCGTCCTCCTTCGCCATAATGAATTCCGAACCCACCGTAGGGAGCCGGTACCTGCTGTTCCATCACCCGGAAAGGGGGAGACGACCTTTCCCCCAGCACGGGCGATACGGGTACCACTTCTGCGGCGGATACTCGACCTGCGAGATCGACGAGGAGCAACCCATGGGCAACGGATTCACCCCGGACCTGACCATCAGCCAACGCCAGGAACTCGGCAGGGCAGCCCGCGACCGGACCCCGCTCGAGTCGCACGCCGACTGGACGCCGCGGGAGGATCGGCGGGATCCAGTTGCCATCCTGGCGGCGCAGAACCAAGCCCGGCTGCAATGGCTGGTCCCCATCCGGCACCAGCGCATGGGGGTCTCGTCCTTCACGTTCTTCCGGGGAGCGGCAGCGGTGATGGCCGAGGATCTCAGTGGCACCCCGGACAGCGGCCTGTGGGTCCAGGACGGCGGCGACGCCCACCTGTCCAACTTCGGTGCTTACGCTTCGCCGAACCGGGAACTCGTCTTCGACGCCAACGACTTCGACGAGACCCTGCCGGGGCCATGGGAGTGGGATCTCAAGCGCCTGACGGCCAGCCTCGTGATCGCCGCGAAACACGTCGGGCTCAAGAAGAAGCAGGCCAGGGAGATCGCAGCGCACGCAGTGCGCACGTACCGGGAGGCGATGGCACACTACGCTTCCCTGCCCGTGATGGAGCTCTGGTACGACTACCTCGACATCGACGACATCGCCGACCTCTCCGGACTGTCATCCAAAGAACTGCGTGGGCGGCTGGAGTCCTTCGTGGCCAAGGCCCGCACAAAGACGAGCCTGCAGGCCCTCAAGAAGCTGGCCACCACGGAGTCCGGGAAGCTGCGGATCCGCAGTCAGCCCCCACTGCTCGTCCCCCTGGACGAAGTCCCCACCGAGTACGACCCGCAGACGGTGCGCCAGGTGACGCAGGAGGCCTACGACCGCTATGTCGACTCCACTTCCGACCAGATAAAGTTCCTGCTCAGTCGATTCCACATTGTGGACATGGCGATCAAGGTCGTAGGTGTCGGCAGCGTCGGCACCCGCTGCTGGATCGTGCTCCTCGAGGGCCGTGACAACCAGGACCCGCTGTTCCTGCAGATCAAAGAGGCTGTCCCGTCGGTGCTTGAAGACCATCTGCAACCGAGTCAATACCAGCACCAGGGCCAACGGGTCGTTCAGGGACAGCGACTCGTCCAAGCGCAGACAGACATCTTCCTCGGATGGACCACAGGGATCGAGGGCCGGCAGTACTACGTCCGCCAGTTGCGGGACTGGAAGGGCTCAGCAAATGTGGAACGGGGAACCCTGGAGGACTTGCGCTTCTACGCACGCATATGCGCTCACACGATGGCCCGCGGCCACGCCCGCTCCGGTGACTCCGTGGCCATCGCCGCCTACACCGGGGAAACCCGAACCCTCGACGAGGCCCTCGCGGAGTTCTCGATCCGGTACGCCGAGCAGAACGATCTCGACTACGCGGCCTTCCAACAGGCGGTGGACACTGGCGTGCTTCCGGTCAGCTCACTCCCCCCGGCCGAGTGACGTAACACCGCGACCTGACGGCCTACGGTGTCGTCGGAGGCACAGATGACAGCGACGATCGGGGCAGCGCGTGGGTTCCACGTGATGAGCAAGCCCACGGGCGCGATATGCAACCTGGACTGCGACTACTGCTTCTTCTTGTCCAAGGAGTTGCTGTACCCCGACAGCGGGTTCCGCATGGACCCCGCGACGCACGAGGCGTACATCCAGCAATTGCTGGCCGCGCACAGCGATGCAGCCGAGGTGGTGGTCGCCTTCCAGGGCGGTGAACCGACGCTGATGGGCATCGACTTCTTCGAGCGGACCCTCGCGCTCGAGCAGAAGTATCGGCGGCCCGGCCAGCAGATTCTGAACACCATTCAGACCAACGCGACACTGATCGACGACAAGTGGGCCGACTTCCTGACCACGAACGAATTCTTGGTCGGCGTTTCCATCGACGGTCCCCGCGCCATGCACGACGCCTACCGCACCGACAAGGGCGGCAAGCCCACGTTCGACCGCGTGATGGCAGGTCTGGACCGTTTGCGCACACACGGGGCGCAGTGGAACGCACTTACTACC
>JALOLM010000072.1 GCA_025455985.1 Candidatus Nanopelagicales bacterium
CTGGCCCGGAATGCCCGATATCCACCCGTAGCGTCCATCAGGGGGATGCGCAGCGCCTTGCGCGTGTACCAATTGCCGCCCTTGGACAGGATCTCGCGAGACTTCGGCCAGTTCACCACCGTGCCCCCGGGCACCCAGCGCGAGCCCAGCACGAGGTCGGCGTTGCGTAGAGCGTCGAGCAGCAGCGGCAGCTGTTCGGGTTGATGGCTGCCGTCGGCGTCCATCTCGACGACGACGTCGAATCCGTTGTCCAGCGCCCAGGAGAAGCCGGCCAGGTACGCAGCACCCAGGCCCTCTTTGCCCAATCGGTGCATCACGTGGATGTGATCGTCGACGCCTGCAAGTTCGTCGGCGACCTTCGCCGTCCCGTCGGGGCTGTTGTCGTCGGCCACCAGGATGTGTGCCTCGGGCACGGACGTACGGACGCGTCGGGTGATTCTGGGCAGGTTGTCGACCTCGTTGTAGGTGGGGATCACCACGACGATGCGGCCGAGATCCTCGAATGTCGCGGGCACCATTCGAGACTATCCGGCCGGTTCGCCCCGGTGCCGCCGCACCCATAGACCCGCAGCCACTGCGACCAGGCCCATAATGCCCAGCGCCGCATCGATCAGACCCCCGAATCGAACGGCAGGCGTCCAGGAGTCCCGCAACGACACCTCGGCGTTGATCCAGCCCGACGTCAACTGCGGCAACGTCTGGAATGAGCCGTCGGGTGTCACCACAGCGGTGACTCCGGTCGTGGCGGCGACCAGGACTGTCCGTCCGGTCTCCCGGGCCCGCAGCCGACTGATGTCGAACTGCTGCTCGGGCTGAGCGGTGGTCGCGTAGGTAGCGTTGTTGGTCTGCACCACCAGCGCACGACCACCCTCACGCACGCCGGTACGCACGATCTCGTCGCTGGAGATCTCGAAGCAGATCACGTCGGCGATCCGGGCCGGTCCGAGTTGGAGAACCCCAGGTTGATCACCGGCGATGAAGTCCCGGGGGACCCGGTCGAAGCGGGTGATGAAGCGCGACAGCAACGGCCGCATCGGCAGAAACTCACCGAACGGCACAGGGTGTTGCTTGATGTAGGCATCCGTCGGGCCTTGGACGGGATCCCACACCAGGCCGACATTGGCCACGCGATCCGGCTGGCCGGGCACCTCCTGGACGGTGCCCACCAGAATCGGAGCATCAATGGCACGCGCGGCCGAGTCGACCAGCTCCCGGGCCTCAGGGCCGCCGCCAATTCCACCGTCGCTCGCTGATGGTTTCCCAGCACCTGTAGGGAACGGCCGAGGAAATCGATGCCCGGTTGTGCCACATTGCCCTGGACGACCGCCAGTTGACTGGTGGCGGGGCTCTCCTGCGTCGTGGTGCCAGGTCGAACCACGAGCCCCACGATGACCAGGGCGCAGATCCCGCCGATCGCGATGAACGCCCCGCGTCGGCTGGCGACCAGCGCCAGCAGCAGGCATCCGGCAAGCGCCACTGCGAACCCCAGCAGCGGCGCGCCACCGAGGCTCACCCATCCGGTCAGCGGGGAGTCCGGCTGACCGAAGGCGAGTCGACCCCACCCCAGGCCGCCCCAGGGGAACCGGGATCGTGCCCACTCCTGCAGCATCCACACCGCGGGCACTCCCAGAACCCACCACGTGGTGCCAAGCGCGAGGTTGACCATCACCGCAAGCAGGGCGAACCACAGTCCCATCACGAGCGACAGAGCCAGCCAGGCGTCCCATCCGAGAACGCTGAGCCAGTGCAGCAATGGCAGGAAGAAGGCCCAGCCGCTGAGCAGCCCGAGCAGCGCCGAACGCTTCAGCGTGGTGTCCCGCACCGCCCAGACGAGCAGGGCGACACCCAGCAGCGAGGTCCACCACCAGCCCACCGGGGGAAACGACGCGAACTGCGCAATGCCGGCCGCGACGGCCAGCAGAATGCGCTTCACAGGCCCGACCGCCACAGCCTGCGCAGTGTCGGCAGGTGGTCGCTGTCCAGGGGCGGCAGACCAGGCGTCGCGGCCCGTGGATCAGTCGACCAGTTGCTTATGCGTTCGTCGGGTGTCTCCACGACCAGGTCCGCGACCTGCCATTGCGCGAAGGTGGCCTCCGCTCCGACCACCAGTACCCCGCGGTCGGGGTGTCCCAGGAGCCGCCAGGCGCCGCGGGTGAGGGCCGAGAACGCCGCCCGGGCACTGATTCGTTCGTCGGGGTGCACCTCATGCACGGCACTGCGCAGTGTCTGCCAGCCGCTGACCTGTCCCGGCAGGGGTACCAACGCAGTGGGTGCGCCGGTGGCGATGCGAGATCGAAGCCGGCACGGATCTCGGGGTACGACAGCCAGGGCCGCCTCTGCGGCCTCATTCCAGGCCTGGTCGTCCCATTGATCTGCGATAGTGACCGAGCCCGAATCGCCGTGGCTGAAGCCGCCCGCTTGTGATGGTGATGCGTCGTCCAGGTGCACGAAGCCCGGTGTGATGAGGTCACCGGCCAGATCCACCACGGTGTCGACATCGCCGACGTGTACATCGGCTCCGGCGTCGGTTCCTATCCAGGCAATGGTGCTGTCCTCGACCAGTACGGCGCTCGCGAACGGTTCCGCGGCAGAGTAGATGTGCCCTGACACCAGAAGCGTTCTCACCGGCGCAAGTTTACGGAAGCCGATCAGCCGGTCAGTGCGCGGCCGATGACCAGTCGCTGGATCTCGTTGGTCCCCTCGACGATCTGCAGGACCTTCGCCTCGCGCATGTAACGCTCTACCGGGTAGTCCTCCACGTAGCCGGCCCCGCCCAGCACCTGCACAGCGTTCGTCGTGACCGACATCGCCATGTCAGTGCAGAAGAGTTTCGCCATGGCCGCCTGGGTCGAGAAGGGCTCCCCCGCATCACGCCGGCGCGCCGCATCCAGGTAGAGCGCCCGGCCGGCAGCAATACCGGTAGCCATGTCGGCGAGGGTGAACGAGACCCCCTGGAAAGCGGCGATCGGTTTGCCGAATTGGGTGCGTTGCCCGGCATAATCCACAGCCACGTCCAGAGCGGCCTGCGCCAAGCCCACAGCGCACGCCGCGATGCCCAGACGACCCGAGTCCAGCGCGTTGAGGGCGATCCGGAAACCGGCGCCCTCGTCGCCGAGCCGGCGGTCAGCGTCCACCTGGACGTCGTCCAAGATCACCTGCGCGGTGACCGAACCGCGCATGCCCATCTTGCGCTCAGGTGTGGCTGTTGTCAGTCCGGCCGCGTCCCCCTGCACGAGGAAGGCGGTTATCCCAGCAGTGCGATCGGCAGATGTGCGGGCCATCACGGTGTAGAAGTCCGCCACTCCCCCATGAGTGATCCAGGCTTTGGTGCCGTTGAGCCGATAGCCCTGCCCCTCGCGCACTGCGGACGTGGTCAAGCCCGCGGCATCGGATCCGGATTGGGGCTCGCTGAGGCAGTAGGCGCCCAGGAGGTCTCCACCGAGCATGTCCGGCAGCCACCGGTCCCGCTGGTGATCGGTGCCGGCGGTGGCCAATGCGTGACAGGACAAGGTGTGGACGCTGACCCCCAGGCCCACGGTCAACCAGCGACGGGCAAGGATCTCCAGTACCTGCAGGTAGTCGGTGTAGCCGACCTCTGCGCCACCCCAGCGCTGGGGGTAGACCAGCCCGAGCAGCCCGGCCTGTCCGAGCGTGCGGAAGGCCTCCCGCGGGAACTGCTCCTGTCGTTCCGCGGTGGCCGCGACACCGGCGAGTTCCTTGTCCGCGATCTCCTTCGTCAGCTCCAGCAGCTCGTTCATACCACGATCAGATCATGTGGCCTTCGGTTGCAGTTGAGGTGCCCGTCCGGGGTACAGATGACGATGTCTTCGATCCGCGCGCCATGCGAACCAGCCCGGTAGACACCCGGCTCGATGCTGAAGGCCATGCCGGGTTCGAGTACTTGGTGGTTGCCCGCGATGATGTACGGCTCCTCGTGGGTCTCCAGTCCGATCCCGTGACCGGTCCGGTGGATGAAGTACTCCCCCAGCCCCGCCTCTGCCAGGTAGTCACGGGCCACGGCGTCGACCGCCTCGCAGGACATCCCCGGGGCGACGCTGGCCACTGCGGCGGCCTGTGCCAGTCGCAGAACACTGAACTCCTCGTACACCTCGGCATCGGGTTCCCCGACACAGTACATGCGCGTGGAATCGCTGCAGTAGCCATCGGGCATCGTGCCACCGATGTCCACGACGATGGTGTCACCGCGTTCAATCACGCGGTCGGACAACTCATGGTGAGGGCTGGCGCCGTTCGGCCCGGAGGCCACGATCACGAAGTCGACGCTGACGTGCCCGGCAGCCAGGATCGCATCGGCGATGTCAGCACCCACCTCACGTTCCGTACGGCCTGCCTCAAGGAATCCGCCCACTTGGGCGTGTACCGCATCGATGGCAGCACCGGCGCGTACGAGGGAGGCGATCTCGGATGCCGACTTGCGCATCCGCAACTGCGCGATGACCGGCCCCGCGGCGACTTGGTGCACTCCGGGCATGGCGTCGCGCAAGGCGAGCACCTTGGATGCCCACATATGGTCGTCCACGGCCACGTGCTCCGCTGCGCCGACCAGTGACGCGGTGAGTGCATATGGGTCGTCGTTCTCCTGCCACGCGACGACCTCCAGGTCAAGCTGTCCGACGGCGCTGGCCATGGCCGCTGGGACCTCCAGTGCGGGCACCACGATTCGGATGTCACCCTCGCGCGGAACCACCAGGCAGGTGAGCCGCTCGAGCGGGATCGCGTCATAGCCGGTGAGGTAGCGAAGGTCGGGACCGGGAGAGACCAGCAACGCATCCACGCCTGCGACCTCAGCGCTGGCGCGCACCCGACGCAGGCGGTCTTTGAGGTCCGCGATGTCATGACTCGTCACGCCTGCGACACTACTGCCTGTGCCGGGACCTCTCATGTTGTTGGACACCGCCTCTTTGTACTTCCGCGCCTTCTTCGGCGTGCCCGACCGGCGCCCTGCCCCCTCGGCCCCACCCACCAATGCGGCCAGTGGCCTGCTGGACATGATCGCCCGCCTGGTGCGTGACCACCAGCCCGATCGCCTTATCGCCTGCTGGGACGACGACTGGCGTCCGGCGTTTCGTGTGGATCTGATTCCGAGTTACAAGGAACACCGCGTGGCGACCGGGGACGCTGAAGAGGTACCCGATGCGCTGGCCGAGCAGATCCCGCTGATCGAGGCATTGCTTGTCGCTATTGGGGTTCCCCGGGTGGGGGTGCCTGGCTTCGAGGCCGACGATGTGATCGGCACCTACGCCACAGTGGTCCCGGGCGCTGTGGACATCGTGACCGGCGACCGGGACCTTTTCCAGCTCGTCGATGATGACCGGCAGGTTCGGGTGCTGTACACCGCCCGAGGCATCGCCAAGCTGCAGATCGTCGACGAGGGTTTCGTGCGGGAGAAGTACGGGGTCACATCCGCGCAGTACGCGGACATGGCCGCACTGCGCGGCGACCCCAGTGACGGTCTACCCGGGGTACGCGGGATCGGGGAGAAGACCGCTGCATCATTGCTGAGGACCTATGGAAACCTCTCCGCGGTGCGTGCCGCGGCCGCTGATCCCTCCAGTGCCATGTCCCCCCGGCTGCGTGCATCGTTGGCCGAGGCTGCGTCCTACCTGGATGTAGCGCCGCAGGTCGTTGCCGTTGCTCGCGATCTGCCCGTTCCACCAGTGCCTGATGGGCATCGTCCCGACATGCCCCTGCTCGAGGCCATCGGCGAGGAGTTCGGCCTGCAAGGGTCGATCGACCGGGTAGTGGCCGCCTTAGCCGCTCACACCTCGGAGGAGTAGTCGACGACACCGCGGCGCAGCAGGTCCGCAGCCGCGCGGGCTCGCTGGCGTACCGGGTCGTCTTCGGCCGCCGCAGCGGACACCTGCCCTAACGCATCGATCACCTGCTTGCACCAGCGGACGAAATCACCTGCCGGCAGGTCGCACCCGGACAGCACCGAGGACAGCGACTGGCCACTGGCCCACTGGAACGCCGCCCAACAGAATCCGAGATCGGGTTCGGGTGTGGGCGTCACCTTGAACTCGGTCTCCAGCGCCTCGATCGATGCCCAAATGTGGACCTGCTCGGCCAAGACGTCGCGGATCCGGCCGTTCGGTAGTCGCGGCACCTGTTCGTCGTCGTTGCGGGAGGTGAAGACCAATGCCGCCAACGCGGCCGCCAGTTCTGGACCGGTGAGGTCAGCCCAGAGTCCGGTGCGCAGGCACTCGGCGATCACCAGCGCGCGATCGGTGTAGATGCGCCCGAGCATGTGCGCATCCTCGGTGACCTGCAGTTCCTCACCATCTTGGCGCAGGTACCCCAATTCGACCAGAATCGCGCAGATCCGGTCGAACTGCCGGGCGATCGTGTTGGTGCGCCCTTCCACCCGCCGGGTCAGAGCATCATTCTCGCGCTGCAGTTTCGCCGCCCGCTCGGCCCATCTGGCGTGCAGTTCCCGCTCGTTGCAGCCGTGGCACGGGTGCTTGCGCAGCCGCGCACGCAGCCGCGCGATCTCCACGTCGTTGGCACTGTCGCGGACGCGCGCGGGCCGGACATGGGTGTGCCGGCCGCTGAGTTCGGACAAGGTGGCGGCCAGGGCCTTGCGGGCATTCGCACTGCGGGGGTGGAAATCGCGCGGGATCCGGATGCGATCGACCACGACGGCAGGTGAGGTGAAGTCGCTGGCACTCAGGCGCCGCACCTGACGGTCGATGGTCAGCACCTGCGGGCGGGGCTCGCCGTCGAGACCGGCATCGAGCACCACCGCCAGCCCAGAGCGTCTGCCTGTGGGCACGGCGATCACGTCGCCCGGGGTGAGCCGCTCCAGCGACTGCGCCGCATGTTCGCGGGTCAATCGGGCCGACTCCCGGGACGTGCTCTTCTCCAGCGTCGACAACTGCGTGCGCATCGCAGCGTATTCGGAGAAGTCGCCCAAGTGACAGTTCATCGATTCCTGGTAACCGGCTATGACATGCTCGTTGCGTTTGATCTGGGATGCCAGGCCTACCACGGACTGGTCGCTTTGATACTGGGCGAACGAGGTCTCGAGGATCTCGCGCGCGATCCGCCGGCCCACACGGTGCACCAGGTTGACGCCCATGTTGTAGGTCGGCCGGAAACTCGAGCGCAGCGGATATGTCCGGGTGGAGGCCAATCCCGCCAGGTGGTTGGGCTGCACAGAAGGTCCCCACAGGACCACGGCATGGCCTTCGACGTCGATCCCGCGGCGGCCCGCACGGCCGGTGAGTTGGGTGTACTCCCCCGCGGTGATGTCGGCGTGCGTCTGCCCGTTCCACTTCACCAACCGCTCCAGCACCACCGTGCGCGCCGGCATGTTGATCCCGAGCGCAAGGGTTTCGGTGGCGAAGACCACCTTCAGCAGGGCGGCCTGGAACAACTCCTCCACGACCTCCTTGAAGATCGGGAGCATACCCGCGTGGTGGGCGGCGATCCCGCGCTGCAGGGAGTCGCTGAATTCGCCAAATCCCACCGCCAGCAGGTCGGCTTCCGGGATCACCGAGCACCGGTCCTCCACCACCTGGGCGATGCGGTGTCGCTCTTCCGGTGTGGTCAGGCGCATGCCGCTGTCGGCCAGCAGACGCACCGCATCCTCGGTGCCTGCTCGCGAAAAGATGAAGTAGATGGCCGGAAGGAGTTGGGCGGACTCGAGCCGGTCGACCACGTCGATGCGAGACGGTGTGCGGATGGGTCGAGGACGTCGCCCTGCGCGAGGGACGTTGCCCATCCCGGGCCATGCGCTGCAGTTCCGGATTGACCACCCGTTGCTCGTCATCGGTGAACAGGTCGTAGAGGCGGTTGTTGGCCATCAGCTGCTGCCACAGCGGCACCGGTCGGTGCTCCTCGAGCACGATCTCCGTGTCACCGCGCACGGTCGCCATCCAGGCGCCGAACTCCTCCACGTTGCTGACCGTGGCCGACAGGGCGGCGATAGCCACCGACTCCGGCAACTGGATGATGAGTTCCTCCCAGACCGCGCCGCGCTCGCGATCGGCGAGGTAGTGCACCTCGTCGAGGACGACGTAGCCGAGCCCGACCAGGTCCGACGACGCCTCGTACACCATGTTGCGCAGAACTTCCGTGGTCATCACAACAGTGCTCGCGTGGCCGTTGATGGACACGTCCCCGGTGAGCAGACCGACGTCGTCCTCACCGTAGACCTCCACCAGGTCCCGGTACTTCTGGTTGGACAGTGCCTTGATGGGTGTGGTGTAGAAGGCCTTCTTGCCGGTGGCTCGCGCCAGATGTACGGCGTACTCCCCCACAACCGTCTTGCCGCTTCCGGTGGGTGCCGCCACCAGGACGTCCCGGCCGGCGTCCAGGGCCTCACAGGCCTGGACCTGGAAGTCATCGAGGGCGAAGTCGTACTGTGCGCGGAACGTCACCAGATGGTCGCTGATCCGGGCGCGGCGCCTGGATGCCGCATACCGTTGCGCAGGCGTGGCCATAGCGTCAGCCTATGGGCTGCGCAGGGCCTGACAAATGCTGACTCGCAAGGGTCAGGTGGCAGGTGCGGCGCGAGCCCGATGAGGGTGTGGCCCGAGCGGCAAGATCTTGAAGCGGGATCCACCCGCCGGCCTGAGACGCGTTGGGTGGGGCTCGTGCAGTTGGTTGACGCTCGTCGGCCGCTGAACCTCAACCAACTACCCGAACGTCAACCAACGCGGGGTCGGTGGGGGTGAGTGAGGCGCTCGGCCAGTGGCTCGCCGACCGGCCAACCGCGCTGCCGAGCAGACTCACTTACGCCACGGGAGCGAACACCTGCAGTGCGTGCGGCACGACGTGAACGTCCACGGGCAGCGGCCCCACCCGCTCGCCATCGGCGTACGCAGTCTGCCCCTCAGCCTCGACCCGGATGTGTGTGCCGCGGGAGGTGTGCACGAAGGGACGATCGACGTGCGTGCCCTTGAAGACACTAGGGAAAGTCTTCAGGAACGTCGCTTTGCTCGTCTTGGCCAGGAAGGTCAGATCCAGTTGACCGTCGTCGAGGTCTGCGTGTGGGCAGACCTTCATTCCGCCCCCGTAACTGGGGCCGTTGCCGATAGCCAGCATCATTCCCCGGTCGTGCGTCGTCCGGCCATCCACCGTGATGGTGAAGTCCGCGGCTTCGTAGACCTTGAGTTCAGCCAGTGTCGCAAGCAGGTACCGGGACTGCCCCGTGGGCCAGGTCATCGTGTTGGCCCGCTGTGTCACCTCGGAGTCGAAGCCGGCGCTCATCACGGCCAGGAAAGCCCGCTGCACCCCGTCGGCGGCCTGGATCACCGCGTAGTCGACCGCACGCGTGCGACCGTCGGCGATGATGTCGGCGGCAGCGGCGGGATCAGCGCGGGGAATGCCCAGCGCACGAGCGATGTCGTCTCCGGTTCCCACGGGGATGATGCCCAGAGCCGTGTCGGTGCCGTATACGGCCTGTAGTGCCAGATGTACGGTCCCGTCCCCACCACAGGCGATCAGCGCGTCGAGGCCATCAGCAACGGCCTGTCTGGCCAGTTCCAGGCTCTGCTCGGCGCTCGCACTCTCCAGCGCCGTGACGTCGATCCCACGCTGCCGAAGCCGCGCCACGGCCAGCGGCGCGTTCTTGGCGCTGCGACCCTTACCCGATGTCGGATTGATCACGATCGCTGCCTTGAGCACGTGCTCACGTTACCCGCGCGGGACGTCCTCACTGTCGACCGACTCGGGCAGTGGTGAGATCTCGTCGTCGTCGAACTGGTCGTAGTCGGGCTCAGCCCCATTGCGCCTGCGGCGCCGGTCGTTCAGCATGCTGAAGCCCACGGCCGCGGCGACCAGAACCAGGACCGGCGCCGCGAGCACCGCCATGGTGATCGGGTCCCCGGTCGGAGTGGCGACGGCGGCGAACACGAACACGCCGAAGATGATGTAGCGCCACGCACTGGCCAGGCGCTTGCCGCTGAGGATGCCCAGCATGTTCAGGCCGACGATGAACAGCGGGGTCAGGAACCCGATCCCGAAGACGATGACCATACGGATGAAGAACGACAGGTAGCGGTCGACCGGCAGGTAGTTACCGACATTCTCTGGGGTGAAACCGAGAAGGACCTCCAGTCCCTTCGGCATCAGGAAGAACGCCAGCACCACGCCCGCGAGGAAGAGCGGCACAGAGATCGCAACCAGCACGTAGACCCACTTGCGCTCCCTGGAGTGCAGCCCAGGGGTCACGAAGGACCACAGCTGGAACAACCACACCGGGGACGCGATGACCAAACCGCTGATCACAGCCACCTTCACCTGCAGCATGAACGCATCGGTGACCCCGGAAACGACCAGACGCACATCCCGGCCCGAGGCGGCGGCCTCCTCGACGACCTGGTCGATGGGCCGCGAGATCACATCGAAGATCTGGGTGTAGTAGATCCAGCCGACCACAGTGCCGGCCGCGATGGCGATGAGGCTGATGACCAAGCGCCTGCGCAACTCCCGCAGGTGTTCGGCCAGGGGCATTTGCGCGCGCCGGTGTTGCACGGGCGCAGACATCGGTCAGGTCTGCGTCGGGGCTTGTTTGCCCTGTTCGGCGACGGGGGGCTCCACGGCAGCAGCTGACGGTGTGGTCTCGTCCTCAGCCGGCTTGGCCTCAACCGAAGCCTCGGGCTCCGACTCGGCGAGCCCCTTGGTCTCCGCCTTGAAGATCCGCAACGACCTTCCGAGACCACGAGCGGCATCCGGTAGGCGCCGCGCGCCGAAGAGCAGTACCACGATGAGGATCAGGATCAGCCATTCAGACCCTCGGAGATTCGAGAACATGTCCCCCAGAGTACGTCGTAACCCGCCTGCACGGGAACGGCGTCGCCGTAGCGAGTTGTGATCAGTGGGCTACCACGTGCGGCACGATGACGTCGTGGGACTCCAGCCACAGTGCGAGATCCAGGATGTCGTCGTAGCAGATCGGCGATCCGGGGTGGGTCTCGAGCACCTCTCCGGGCACCCGGTCGATGAGGACTCCGGCCGAGGACAGCAACGCCACGACCTCGTCGTCGGCAGCCTTCTCGATGAAGTCCTGGCAGGTGCCACACCGGAAGGTGTATGTCGCCCAGCCAGCCGCTTTCGCCACCGTCAGCCGCACATCCGAGGGCGTGAGATCGACGTCCCCGCATATCGGACAGGTTGCCTTGATCGTGGTCATCTTCCTCGCCTCCCTCTGGCCCTTGTGCTAGTGCCTTCGGCAGGAGACTGCTGAAAGTTGAGCGGCGTGTCCTGTTGTAGAGCCCCCGACTACTGTGAGTAGTCTTGTGTTGGCTACGCCTTGAGGAGATCGATCACGAAGATCAGGGTCTTACCTGACAGACGGTGACCACCCGACTCGCCATAAGCCAGCGCTGGAGGAATGATCAACTGACGGCGACCGCCCACCTTCATGCCGGGAATGCCCTCTTGCCAGCCGGCGATCAGGCCGCGCAGCGGGAACTCGATGGGCTCGCCGCGATCCCAGGACGCGTCGAACTGCTCGCCGGTGTCGTATTCGACTCCCACATAGTGAACGGTCACCGTGCCGCCGGGCTGCGCGGCAGCCCCTGTGCCCTCCACGAGGTCGGTGATGACCAGTTCGGTGGGCGCAGGTCCCTCCTGGAAGTCAATCTCGGGCTTCTCACTCATGACGACACCTCTTCCACATCGACGACGAACACCAGGGTCTCATCCGGGGCGATGCCCGACCCGGGTGGCGGGTTGGATCCGTACGCCATCTCCGGCGGGATGATCAAGAGGACACGACTGCCGGCGGTGACCCCCTGCAGCCCCTCCTGCCAGCCGGTGATCACGCCATTGATCGGGAACTGCGCCGCGCCGCGGCCCCACGACGTGTCGAAAGTCTGCCCGTTCGACCAGGAGACCCCGGTGTACTGCACCGTCACCTGGGAGTTTGGCCCGACTGCCTTGCCGTCGCCGGTCGTGATCGGCTCCACAACCAGTTCAGAGGGCGGCTCGGCGGCCGAGTCGACGGTGATGGTTGGCTCTTCGCCCGGGGCGCCGGTTACGGTCACACCGTCGGCGCTGAACTCTTCGCCACTGGCCGCCGCGCTGCTGGTTGCCGGGCTAGGGCTGGTCTGGGAGTCCGACTCGCCGGAACTGCAACCGGCCAGGCCCAGCGCCGGGACGAGCAGCAGTGCTGCCCACTTTGATCGATGCATGCCAGAAACCCTATTGGGCGCAGATGCACGGCCCGGCACATGGGTCACATCGATGCGATCAGGCGCTCCACGCGTTCATCGACGTTCTTGAAGGGGTCCTTGCACAGCACAGTGCGCTGGGCCTGGTCGTTGAGTTTGAGATGAACCCAGTCGACGGTGAAGTCGCGTCGCTTCTCCTGGGCCCGCTTGATGAAATCCCCGCGCAGCTTGGCTCGGGTGGTCTGCGGCGGGACGGACTTGGCCTCGAAGATCTCCACGTCCGAGCTCACCCGGTCCACCAGCCCCTTGGCCGCCATCAGGTAGAACAGCCCGCGCTTGCGGCTGATGTCGTGGTACGCCAGATCGAGCTGGGAGATCCTGGCGTCGGTCAGCGACAGTCCGTGCTTGGTCATGTACCGCTCGATCAGGGTGCGCTTGATCACCCAGTCGATCTCCCGCGCCACGTCGGACAACCGGTCGAACTCGATGGCATCCAGAGTCCGCGACCACAGGTCCACGACGCGCGAGGTCACACTGTGCGGATCCAGGAGCAGACCATTGGCCCGGGCGAACCCCTCGACCTTCGAAAGGTATTCGCGCTGCATGTCCAACCCGCTGATGGTCTTGCCGTTGGCCAGGCGCACGACCTTGCGCCCGGTCGGGTCCTGACTGATGTCGCGGATGCTGCGGATCGGGTTCTCCAGCGTCAGGTCGCGCAGCGGCACCCCGGCTTCGAGCATGCGCAGGACGAGATCGGCGCTGCCCACCTTGAGCAAGGTGGTGGTCTCGCTCATGTTGCTGTCACCGACGATCACATGCAGGCGCCGGAACCGCTCGGCGTCGGCGTGCGGTTCGTCGCGGGTATTGATGATCGGGCGGCTGCGGGTGGTGGCGCTGCTGACCGACTCCCACACGTGCTCGGCACGCTGACTGACGGTGAAGGTCGCACCTCGCGGGGTCTGCAGGACCTTGCCGGCCCCACAGATCAACTGGCGTGAGACGAGGAACGGGATCAGCACCTCGGCCAGGCGGAAGAACTCCCCCTGCCGAGCCACCAGATAGTTCTCGTGGCACCCGTAGGAGTTGCCCGCGGAGTCGGTGTTGTTCTTGAACAAATAGATGTCGCCCAGGATCCCCTCGCCGGCCAGTCGCTGCTCGGCGTCGACCTGCAACCCCTCGAGAATGCGTTCCCCGGCTTTGTCGTGGGTGACCAGTTGGATCAGGTCGTCACACTCGGCGGTCGCGTACTCGGGGTGCGAACCGACGTCCAGATACAGCCGTGAGCCATTGCGCAGGAATACGTTGGAACTGCGGCCCCAACTCACGACCCGCCGGAACAGGTAACGGGCGACCTCATCAGGAGAGAGCCGACGCTGACCCTGGAACGTGCAGGTCACGCCGTACTCGGTCTCGATGCCGAAGATCCTGCGTGACAAAGCCATCGTTCACTCGTCTCGCAGCAGTGAGGCCAGCTGCTCACCGACGATCCGCCGGAACGCACGCCGTGGACGGGTGCGTTCCAGCACCGCCACCTCCAGCTGCTTCTCGTCCAGCGTGCGAGGACCCTGACCGCCATGCTCAGCCAGCGCGTCAACGGCCATGCGCAGCGCGGCCGGTAGGGCCAGGTCCGCTTGCCACAGAGCCTGCAACTGCCCTGAGATGGCCTCCGAGGCGCCACCCATCGCCACGAAGCCGTGCTCGTCGCCCACCGACCCGTCGAACGTGAGGCGGTACAACTGGTCGGATGCCTGATCGGGGCCGACCTCCGCGACGATGATCTCCACCTCGTAGGGCTTCTGCGCCTCGGTGAACACCGTGCCGAGAGTCTGGGCGTAGGCGTTGGCCAGGCCCCTGCTGGTGACATCGGCGCGGTCGTAGCTGAAGCCACGTAGATCCGCGTACCGGACACCGGCGACGCGCAGGTTCTCGAACTCGTTGTACTTGCCCACGGCTGCGAACGCGATCCGGTCGTAGATCTCGCTGATCTTGTGCAGGGCACGGGAGGGGTTCTCCGCAACGAACAGGATGCCGCCGTCGTACTGCATCACGACCACCGAGCGACCTCGGGCGATGCCCTTACGGGCGTAGTCCGCCTTGTCCTTGATGATCTGCTCGGGTGAGACGTAGAAGGGCATGGTCATGGTCGGGCCTGCCCCTCGTCGGCGACCGGACCATCCGGACGCTGGAACCGCTGCTCCACCACGGAGTCGACGAGCGTCTGCAATTCGGCCTCCTCCAGGCGACGTACACCGTCGGCTGCCACCGAGTAGACCACCGGGAAGATGCCGCGGGTGAGGTCCGGACCGCCGGTTGCGGAGTCGTCGTCGGCGGCGTCGTAGAGGGCTTGCAGGCAGATGCGCACAGCGTCGGCGTCACTGATCTGCTCGCGGTAGAGCTTCTTCAACGATCCTCTGGCGAAAGGACTTCCGGAGCCGATCGCGTGGTAGCTGTGCTCCTCGTAGCGACCACCCGTCACGTCATAGGAGAAGATCCGGCCCCGTGACAGGACAGAGTCGTACCCGGCGAACAACGGCACCACCGCCAGGCCCTGGAAGGCCATGCCAAGGTTGCCCCGGATGAACGATGCGAGCCGGTTGGCCTTGCCTTCCAGCGACAGGCCCATTCCCTCGATCTTCTCGAAGTGCTCCACCTCTGTCTGGAACAGCCGCACCATCTCGACGGCCAGACCGGCTGTACCCGCGATGCCCACCACGGAGTACTCGTCGACTGGGAACACCTTCTCGATGTCGCGCTGGGCGATGACATTGCCCATAGTGGCCCGGCGGTCCCCGGCCATGACGACGCCGCCGTCGAACTGGCAGGAAACGATCGTCGTGCCGTGCGGAGCCTCGACTCCGGTGACGTCCAAGCGGCGTCCCCACGTGGGGTCGTGCTCGGCGAGGAAGTCCATGAATGAAGAGCCTGGGCGCAGGAAGTGCGCGGGCAGACCGGCGCCTTGTGTCACTGGCCGCCCTTCTGCACGAAACTGGCCACGAACTCCTCGGCGTTCACCTCGAGGACGTCGTCGATCTCGTCCAAGATCGCATCGACGTCCGCGTCGAGTTCTGCCTTGCGCGCTGAGGCCGCCTCGAGATCCTCAGCCACCGCGTCTTCGGTCTCGGCCGTCGAATGCGACCGGCTCTTGTGTTGCTGTTCGTCAGCCATCAGACACCTCCGTACGACTGACACTAGTGCCAACTGCCGGGATTCGGCATCAGCGCGGCGGCCCACGGCGGCCTTGATGCGTCGGGTCGCCGGACGGGCACACGCCGGGCGCGACGGTAGCCTTACCTTGTGACGGTCATCAGGGTTATGGGCATAGAGACCGAGTACGGGATCTCATCGCCCGGACATCCGCACGCGAACGCCATGCTGATGTCCAGCCAGGTGGTGACGGCCTACGACCGGGCAACGCACGCGAAACGCAACAGTCGTACTCGCTGGGACTACGACGTCGAAACGCCCCTGCGCGATGCCCGTGGGTTCGACATGAGTCGGGCGGACGCCGATCCCAGCCAGCTCACCGACGACGACGTGGGAATGGCCAACATCATCCTCACGAACGGCGCGAGGTTCTACGTCGATCACGCCCACCCCGAGTACTCGACTCCCGAGGTGCTGACTCCCCGAGACGCGATGTTGTACGACAGAGCCGGTCAAATGATCATGGCGCAAGCCGGCCGCCTGGCGTCGGCGGAACCTGGCGCGCAGGAGATCAGGCTGTACAAGAACAACACCGACAACAAGGGTGCGTCGTACGGCTGCCACGAGAACTACCTCATGCGCCGCACAACCCCGTTCCCGCGCATCGTCTCGACGATGATCCCGTTCTTCGTCAGCCGGCAGGTCGTCACCGGGGCCGGCCGGGTCGGGATCACGCCCGACGGCAAGATCGACGGCTTCCAGTTGACCCAGCGAGCCGACTACTTCGAAGTCGAGGTCGGCCTCGAA
>JALOLM010000403.1 GCA_025455985.1 Candidatus Nanopelagicales bacterium
CTCCCCAGCGTCGCCAGCAGGTAACTCCAGGAGAGCCATCCGGAGAAGGCTCCCCGGCTGAGCAACAAGAGCGCTGCGGGCATCAGCCAGGCGAGGACCCGCGCGGCTCTCGACGATGGGTCATCGCTCAACCGCCAGGGACGGGTCGCCCCCAACCAGAGTCCACGGGCCGCTGCACCGAAGGCGCCGCCGCGGCCGTTTCGGGCCCACGCGCCGACACCCAACAGGATCAGAATCCCGAGCAGAACGATCACGGTGACGACCTGCGAGGAACGGGTTCTCTCGGCGTGCGCGAATCCCGCATCCACGGCGAAGAAGGAGTACGCCGGCGTGTCCAGATCCTCCCCGTACTCAGCGGTGTGAGCCGCGACGGCTGCCTCGTACTCCCCCTTCGCCTGCTGCCACGCGTCCCACTGCGCCGGATCCCCCGAGTCAAGCCATTCGTAATAGGACAGGAACGCCGAACGGAACGCCCCAAGCGTGGCGAACAGATCCGCCTCGTATTCCAGAGAATGGATGAACCGGTCACGCAGCGCCGGGTCCTTCCAGTCTGCGGGGTCGGTCTGTTGCGCCTTTGCCAGCATCGCCTCCGCCTGCTGCTGGGCGGACTCGGAGCGCTCGATCGCCTCTTCGACGCGGCCGCGCGAGGCGTTGTGAATGACGCTGAGTGCCGCCGAGTCGCCGCTGACGATGTCCCACTCGAAGATCCACATCATGGGGGGCGGCTCCAACCCCAGAGCGAGCACCCGCTTGTCCGCGTACGGCGGGATGTAGAGACCTTCTTGGGCCACTTGCCGTGACTGCGCCAGGATCTCTTCGATGGTGGCGATCGTGGCGGGGTCGTCGGAGAAGTTCTGGGCGATCCACTTGCGGTTGACCTGGCCGAGATCAGCGTCCCGGTCCCACGCCAACTGACCGGTGGCGAACACGTCCAAGTCGTACAACTGCCAGAAGCCGGTCTTGAGGTACAAGGACATCGGTCCCGCTCGCCACGGCCCGCCGTCCTGGGTCCACACCCAAACGCCCTGGATGTTGGGATTCTTCTGCTCGAAGTTCTGCAACGCGACCTGATGGTCCGCGGACAGGTAGTTGGGGAACGAGCTGAAGGCTTCGAACTCACGGCGGGACTGGAACTCCACGATGCGCGGCTGATCGCCCTGCTCCAAGGTCGGGTTCAGCGGCAGCCAGGAGTAGAAGTCCCCCATGGTGAACTTCGTGACGACAACCAGATTGTCCGTGGGGATCCCGTCCAGAACGCGCTCGTAGGTCTGCGGGTTGGTGTGCATGTCGCCCACGTCGCCGACCCCGACCGACCACGTGCGGAAGTAGATGGTCTTGTCGTACTCCCCGGCAGTCTCGGTGAACTTGGTCAGCATCTCCTGCACCGAATCAACCGTGGTCACGCCCAGGGTCGAGTAGTAGTCCCAGCCGGGAAGGTTGTAGACGTTGCCCGCTTCGCCGATGCGGATCATCAGGCCATCGACGAACGGCATGTTCTCGAAGAACTCCGCGAGCCCGGCCTGGTAGATCTCCCAGAGACGCGGATCATCGACGTTGAAGCCGCCTAGTTCGCGCTCGATGTATTCGTTGAGGGGGCCGGTGTTGGCCAGCATGTCGGTCTTGAAAACCAGCCGCATGCCCATCTCATCGGCGTACTGCCACATCTGGCCGAACTGCTCGACCATGGCCTCGTGCCGGGCACGATACGGGCTGTCCTCGGGATACACCTGGAAGCCATCACCGACATTGTCGAAGTTCACGTACTCCAGGAAGCCGCTGACGATCACGCCGTTGTAGCCGTAGGCGCGGATGTGGTCGATGTAGTCCTGCCACTCCTGTGTGACCCGCTCCAAGCCGGCCGGGTCTATCCACGGCGACTCGGACAGCACGACATCGGCGAACTGCCGGGAGTTGTGCGAGTAGTCGTCCTGTTCGGCCCAGGCCTGCGGGTCCGGCTCGACGCCGACAGCACCGTAGTCGGCGAAGCGGTACTCGAGGTCAGGCACGACGGGCAGGCCTGTGAGATCCGGCAACGGCTCGCCGGCCTCGATCGCCGTGGCCGCCGCGAGCATCCCGTTTGCCATGCCTTGGCGCCCGGCACCGGACACCCCGGATGTCGAAAGCCGGTAGCCCTCGCTGGGGAGGTCGGCATTGGCCACTTCAAAGCCAGCGTTGTCGGCTACTACACGCGGGCGTGCGCCAGTGGTCGCCTCGACGGCGTCCTGCAACCTGGTCAGGGCCATGACCAGCAGGGGGTCGCTCTTGTAGCCGCTGGGCATGGAGATCGTCTTGATATCGGGTGGTTGCGCCGGCTCACTGGTCTGGCCGACGGGGAGCGTTGCGGTGGCAGGTACCTGCTTGGGCTCGATGGACAGGGCCAACAGGCTGTTGGTGGCGCTGGCCACACCGAAGCCGACGAGTATGGCGACGAGCGCGAAGATGATCGAGGTGATCCACCAGCGACGCTGTTTCGCCATGACGGAAGACTAGACCTCGGGCGGGGCCGATTCGCGCCGTTTACCGTCACCGGCCCAGCGCAAGCAAAGCGGGAAACCGGCAACCCAGTTGTCGAAAACCAGCATTGCCTCGCAGACAAGACGAACCCCCGACAACCAAAGCGGGAAACCGGCAACCCAGTTGTCAAAATCCAGCATTGCCTCGCAGACAAGACGAACCCCCGACAACCAAAGCGGGAAACCGGCAACCCAGTTGTCGAAATCCAGCATTGCCTCGCAGACAAGACGAACCGCAGCGCTAAGCCGCCGCCTCCCGGCGCACGAGCGTTTCGGGCATCCGCATAGCCAGCACCAGGGCCAGCGCACTCACCACGAAGCCGGCGGCAAACGCCACGGGGAATCCGGCCGCGTCCAGCAACAGCCCGCCAACCAGCGGCCCGATGATCGAGCCGACGTCGGACATCATCTGGAAACCGGCGACGACCGAGCCGCCGTGGTGACCCCGCGCGACATCACCGACGATTGCTGTGGGCGACGGCCCCAAGAAGGCCCCTTCGGGGCCACTACCAACAACGCCAAAGACAACGCGCCCACCGACAACCCGATGATCAACGCGGGGCGCCTGCCGCGATGGTCGGCGGTGCGACCACCGAATGCGAGCAGCGCGGCCTGCAACCCAGCCGCCACGACGAACCCCGCGCCGGCAAGCCCGGGGCCCTGCTGCAACCCTTCGACGACGAACAACGGCACCAGCGACGAGCGCAGACCGAAGAACACAAAACCGTTGGCGAAGTTGGCGCCGAGCGCCGCCTGATACGCCGGCAGCTTCAATGTCGGCAGGAACTTGATCCGCTCCTGATCCCCGGCCAGCTCAGGGCTTTCGACGTGTTCCAAGCGG
>JALOLM010000073.1 GCA_025455985.1 Candidatus Nanopelagicales bacterium
GACCGCGATCAACTCTCGCAACGCCCTCCAGACAGCGCCGGTTCCTGCCGATGTACATACGGAACGGGCGGAGCGTCCTGCCGCCCATGCGGAAGAGGCGGTGTACGGCCATGGACGTAGCAGTAGCCCCAGGCAGGGCAGGGCGGGTTGTCCGGCAGCGAGGTTGGGCGCTGGGCGTGTGGCTGGCGGGCGTGTCCTGCCTGCTGGCGTTGGTGCTCCCGGTCGGGTCGCCTGCATCAGTGATGGTGTTCCGGCTGTCGAGTCTCGTAGCCGTGCTCGTCTTCCTCTGGGCTGTGATCCGGATGCCGCCGGGAGCCCGTGGCGTGTGGTGGGGTCTGTGGGTCTTCCAGGTTCTGACTGTCGCCGGAGACGTCGTCTACGACATCTACGTGTACCACCTCCAGCAGGATCCGTTCCCAAGCATGGCTGACGTGCTCTATCTGGCCTCCTACTTGGCGGTGATCGCCGCACTGGCGCTGCTCGTCCACCGTCGTCAGAGCGGCCGGGGCCGCGAGACATGGATCGACACCGCGGTCATGACTGTCGCCGCAGCCTGCGTGGTCGCCACCGTCGTCGTGATGCCGATGCTGACGGACAGCTCCGAGTCCGGCGCCACGATCCTGATCGCTTTGGCCTACCCCATGCTCGACATCGTCGTGCTCTCTGTACTGATCCGGTTACTCGTAGGCGTGGAGAAGCTCAATCCCGCCTTGGTCCTGTTGACCGTTGCGATCGCCTGCACCCTCACAGCGGATCTGGTGTTCAACAGTTTGGCCGCGCAGGGAGTGGTGGACGAGACTCCCGCCTGGGTCGATGTCCTGTTCCTGGCCGCAGTCCTTCTCCTGTCGGCAGCGGTCACAGCCCGCGGCGCCTCGACGATCACCCAACCGGCAGCGGCAACACATCGGACCAAGGCGAGACTGGTTGGTCTGGCGGTCGCGGCGCTGACCGCACCCACCCTTCTGGCCTTTGCCGTCTGGAGCGAGGTCGGGTCTACAGCGCGGCTGCTGGCGGTCGCGTCGATCGCTGTGATCCTGCTGATCCTGTGGGGGGCACTGATCTTGATGTCGATGGTTGAGCAGCAGTCCGCCCTCCTGGCCGACCTCGCGCGCCGGGACGGCCTGACCGGACTGCCCAACCGGCGCACCTGGGACTTCGAACTCGGTCGGGTCGCCGCACAGACGTCCGCCCAAGGCGCCCCACTGACCGTGGCCATTCTCGATCTCGACCACTTCAAGGAGTACAACGACCACCACGGTCATCCTGCTGGCGATGCCATGTTGATCGACTGCGCGCGGGCGTGGCATTCACATCTCAATCCGCCTGCGATGCTCGCCCGCTACGGCGGCGAGGAGTTCGCGGTGCTGCTGCCAGGCGCCGACCTGGACGACGCCCGCGTCGTTCTGGAACTGCTGCGCACGGCGACGCCGAGCGACCAGACGGTGTCCATCGGCTACGCGCTACAGGAACCCGAGGAGTCCATCAGCGACACCGTCGATCGTGCGGACCAGGCTCTCTACCGAGCGAAGTCCAAAGGTCGCGACTGCATCGTGGCTTATGAATCCGCGCTCATCCCTGTGAGTGGATGACCCTCAGTGCCTCTGACCTGGATCCGCCTGGCAACCGTCGCGGCACTGATCATGTCGTTCGTTGCCGGCGGTCCTGCCCCGGGTAATCCTGCGCCTCCAAACACCACGTTGGTCGTCTACGACACCTCCGGCCCTTGGGGCGAGCACGGACAGTTGTACGCGCAGTTGGTGGGCAATCTGACGTCGCGGTTCGGTGAGCACGACGCCCTTCCGGCCACGGAATATCAAGCCGACCAGATGACGTCGTACAAGGCCGTGATCTACATCGGCTCCAGCAACGACGAACCCCTGCCCGTCGCATTCCTCGATGATGTGCTGGCCGGCGGAACCCCGGTGCTGTGGCTGGGCGCCAACCTCCCTCAACTGCACGACCGGGCAGCGGTTGACGCCATCCCCGGCTACTTCATCCACCAGTACGGATGGCAGTACCGGGCCTACGACTTCCGGCCGGTGCCTTCGGTGACGTACAAGGGACGCAGCCTCAGTCGCGACTCGGGGCACAACGCCGGGGGCATCATGGATGTGATCATCGATGAGCACTCGACGCGGGCTCATGTCCTGGCGACGGCCAACGCGGGCGACGGTTCTTCCTTCCCCTGGGCGGTGAGGTCGGGCTCGCTGACCTACGTCGGAGAGTTGCCGCTCAGTTACACGAGCGAATCCGACCGCTACTTGATCCTGGCTGATCTCCTCTTCGACCTCCTGGCACCTCAGACTGCCGAGCGCCACCGGGCGATGGTTCGGATGGAGGACGTCTCACCGGTGACCAAACCGGACGATGTCCGTCGTCTCACCGACCTGATGTACCAGCGGGGCGTGCCGTTCAGCGTGGCCGTGATTCCCGTGTTCGTCGATCCCACCTCCGGGAGCCGAATTGCCCTCTCAGAAAGACCAGATCTGGTGGCGGCCCTGAAGTATGCGGTACAGCGCGGCGCCACCGTCGTCCAGCACGGCTTCACCCACCAGCTCGGTACGCAACCGAATCCGTACACCGGCATCACCGCCGAGGACTTCGAGTTCTTCACCGCACACGTGAACCAGGCCACCAACGACGTGGTCTTGACCGGTGCCGTGCCCGCAGACAGCGAACAGTGGGCGCTTGAGCGCATGGCCGCCGGGGGCGCGTCGATCGTAGATGCCGGACTGCCCGCACCGGCTGTCTTCGAGTTCCCACACTATGCGGCATCGGAAGTCGACTACGACGCTGCAGCTTCTCGTTACACCGCACGTTACGAGCGGGCCTTGTATTTCGCCGGCGACTCCGACACCATCTTCCAAGGCCAGTTCTTCCCGTACGAGGTCATCGACCGTCACGGTTCGCGAATCATCCCGGAAAATCTCGGCAACGTGAACCTGGCCAGCTACAACAACCATCCGGTCACCCGACCCACTGACTTGATTGACCGCGCCGCACGCAATCTCGTCGTCCGCGACGGCTTCGCGTCATTCTTCTTCCACCATTTCCTGGACCCAGCCCTGCTGGCTGAGACGATCGACGGGATCCAGGCTTTGGGCTACCACTTCGTCAGTCCCGCCGAGGTCCTCGCGTCGTTCCCCGGCCGACCGGTCAATCCCCCGTCCGCGCCATTGGATGTTCGCGTCGATCCGAAGAGCACCTCAGCTGTTGTGCGGGTCACGACTGACCCTGCCGACGACGCCCCAGCACAAGCGTTCTTGTACGCCCTCGATGACGGCCAGTCTTGGGTGGAGGCCCCCGCCAACCCGGATGGGAGTTTCCTGGTGTCCGGCCTGAGTCCCGGTTCCACACATGGGCTGACTGTGGCCGCCGTGAATGTCGTCGGCCGAGGTCCCGCCTTCGGCCCCGTCACCTTCAGCCTCACAAGCCCACCGGCCACGCAGCAGCCACCGCGCAGACCGGGCAGACTACGTGTGCGCGCTACAACGAAAGCCGTGAGGGCAACGTGGCGACCGGTCATGTCCGCTGAGCGCTATCGGGTGCGTATTCGCGCTGGGGACAAGAGGCGCGGCCACATTGTCCGCCGCCCCTCAGTCTCCACGCGCATGTCATTCCCGCAGGGTGCACGCGTGACGGTCTGCGTGCGGTCCATCAACTCCGCGGGGAAGTCACCCACACGCTGCTCAACGGTCAGGGCACGCGCCCATCGAATCTGATCGTGTCGAGCCGCTCCCGCTGACAGACTGAGGACACCCAACGCCGAGGTATCAGGAGGAAACCCCATGGATCTGGCCGTATACCTCGCGTATGCCCCGTGGGTTCGTCTTGATGAGCAACTGCAGCTGGCGAAATTGGCCGATGAGCTCGGTTTCCACAGCGCGTGGGTCGCAGAAACGTGGGGGCAGGACGCCACGGCGATCCTCGGGGCGCTAGCAGTCTCCACCGAGCACATCCGGTTGGGTGCGGCGATCATGCAGATTCCTGCGCGCCAACCGACCACGGCGGCATCGGCGATCTCAACGGTCGACCAACTGTCGGGCGGCCGGGCGATCCTCGGTCTAGGTCTGTCCGGACCCCAGGTCTCGGAGGGCTGGTACGGGGTCCCCTTCGTCTCGGCCCTGGGAAGGACCCGGGAGTACATCGAAATCGTGCGCAAGGCGCTGGCCCACGAGTCCGTCGAGTATGAAGGCAAGCACTGGCAACTGCCGGTTCGCGATGCGGGCCTCGGCCTGGGCAAGCCCCTGAAGATGATCGGGCGGCCGGTTCAGGACACCATCCCCGTCTACCTCGGAGTCATGGGCGAGAAGACCGTTCGCCAAGCTGGGCAGATCGCCGACGGCTGGCTACCGGCCTTCTACAGTCCCGCGCACGCCCAGGATCTCAACCGGCCTCTGCTCGAGGGAATCGCCAGCGCCGGCCGCTCACGTGAGGATGTGAAGATCTCCCCCACAGTGCCGGTCGCTCTAGCCGAGACCCGCGAGGCCGCCCGGGACCTGCTGCGTCCGATCCTGACCTGGTACTTCGGCGCGATGGGAGCCAAGGACAAGAACTTCTACATCGAGCTGGCCACCCGCTACGGATTCGGCGACGTCGCCACGCAATGCCAGCTGGCGTTCCTCGCGGGCGACCGCATGGGGGCAGCTGCCGCCCTCACGCCGGAAGTGATCGACATGGCTGCGATTGCGGCCACGCCATCGACCCTCGAGACCCAACTCGGCGCTTACGCCGACGCCGGAGTCGACACCCTGATCGCACTGCCCTTCGGGGACCGCCCCTCACTGCTGAAGGCTCTGGCGAGCCACCTGCCGTAGGTCACCGACCACCCTCAGCACAAGTCCCGCGGGTCACCCGTGGGGACGTGGATCCAGCCTTCAATGGCAGCGAGTCGCCGCCGCTCGTCTGTGTCAGGCCAACTCGTGCGATTGAGGACGATGGCCCGCGCCACAAGCGCGCAGATGAGCGCATCCAACGCATCGTGGCTGGTCCGGCAAAGGTCTTCGGCGCCGTCGGCGAACCGCAACCATGGGACACGATCCAGCAGCGCATCCAGAAGCACCGAAACACCGGCGGCCTGACCCTTGCCCTTGTACCCGCGATCGGGCAATCCCCAGGCACGCAGGGCGGCGGCCGGATAGACCTCGGCCAGCAGACCATTGCCGCTGCGGTCTATCGCACGACCACGACGTGCCAAAGAATCGGCGATTCCGGCGAATCGCATCGCCACGATCCCGATGCGGTCTGTCGACACTGACAACGGCGGCCGCCCGGTACCTTGGATCACGCGATCCGTCTCCCGGTAGGCCAGCAATCGGCGGTACTGCTCCGGGTCGTGACCCCGACCCGGCCAGGGCCCCATCTGCGAGTGTGCGGTGATCGCCTGCACAAAGGGCTCTGGCCAGCCCAGCGGGCAGTCCAGCCCCACCTTGGCCGCCGATTCCAGCATGTCGACGATGTGGTTGTCCGAGGTGTCGGGGTCGAAGGCCGCGACAGCATGATCGCCCTGCCACGTGATAGCGCACATGGCCGTCTTGACCGGTTGCGACGCCAGGTCGATCCCGACTGTCACAGCAGGTGCATCATCGATCATGCGACTGGGCAGCATCGACTCAGCGACGAGCCTGCTGCATCCCTTCTGACAAGGCGTGGACAGCCTCGGCCAACGCCCGTTTGCTCCATTTGCCCACCCCGGTCGCGTTGACGAATGCGTGGATGTGCCCTTCCACCACCTGCAGAGTCGTGGGCACCCCCGCCTCCCGCAGCTTGTGCGCGTAGGCGATGCCCTCATCGCGCAGCACGTCGAAACCTGAGACGGCAACATGCGCTGGCGGATGTCCCCTGAGGTCCCCGAGCAAGGGAGAAACTCGCGGGTCCAGCCTGTCCGCCGGGTCGGGCACGTAATGGCCGAAGTACCAATCCATCTGCTTCTCGGTGAGGAAGTAGCCCTCAGAGAACAGTTCGTACGAGTGGTGCTTGGTGCTGGCGTCCGTGACCGGGAAGAAGAGCAGTTGGAAGTCCGGCGGGCCAAGTTCGTCGTCCAGGGTCTGGCCACTCACCACCGCACTCAGGTTGCCGCCCGCGCTGTCGCCGGCCACTGCCACGGTGGCTCCCCACTGCGGATGGGATCGCAACCAACGGTAGGCATCGATCGCGTCCTCGACTGCGGCCGGGAACGGATGCTCAGGGGCCAAGCGGTAATCCACGGAGACCACTACAAGATCGGTGTGAGCGGCCAGGAACCGGCACACCGAGTCGGTCGAGGTCAGTCCCCCGACGACCCAACCGCCACCGTGGAAGTACGCCACCGCTCCTCCCGGCTCAGACGATGCAGAGCCGATGTAGACCCGGCCCGGCACTGAGCCGGCGCGGGTCGGAATCAGGATGTCCTCGATCACCTCAACCGGTTCGCAATCGCCGAAGATCATGGCCTCCGCGTCGATCTGCGCCCTGGCCTGCGGGATGGGCAGATCTTCGAAACTCGAACCGGGAATTGCGTTCAATAGACGAAGCGCCATCTGCACCTCAGTCAGCAACCGCTGGCCGTCGATCTCCACCGGCTTGCCCGCGATCATGCGTTGCGCGGGTTCTGGAAGCATGCCGAGCCCGCGGATGACTGCGCGCATCGCTCGCTGCGACGGGTTGAGGGTGGCGGACATAGTCTTCCCATCAGGGGTGTCGGGTTTCCACTGTAGAACGCTGCGCTGGGCGAACCCACGGGCCATATTGCACGGCTACCGTGGCACTTAGCCGGGAAGGAGCAGTTCGTGAGAGGAATAGAGCAGCAGGGGTATGGCGATCCACGGCGGGTGCTGCATCTGACCCAGGCGCAGACCCCCAGGCCGGAGGCTGACCAAGTACTGGTGCGGGTGAGCGCTTCTTCAGCCAATCCCTACGACTGGCATCTCATCTGCGGTGAGCCGCTGCTGATGCGTCCGGCCCTCGGCGGGTTCCGAGGCCCACGGCGGATCGTCGGCGCTGACTTCGCTGGTGTGGCCGAGGAGGTCGGCAGCGCAGTCCGGGGGGTGGCCGTCGGGGATGAGGTCTACGGGTTCGCCGATGGCGCGTTCGCCGAGTCCCTCGCCGCCCCGGCCGCACGTCTGGCACGCAAGCCCTCGACTCTCAGTTTCGAACAAGCGGCAGCCGTTCCACTGGCCGCGATCACCGCGCTGCAGGGCTTGCGCCGCGGTGGGGCCGCACGGGGACAACGCGTGCTGATCATCGGCGCCTCCGGCGGGGTCGGGACCTTCGCGGTGCAACTCGCCAAGTACATGGGCGCTGAGGTCACCGGGGTATGCAGTACCAGTCGGCTCGACCTCGTCGCCGGCCTCGGGGCTGATCACGTGATCGATTACACCCAGCAGGATCCCACCGCGGGCACTGCCTGTTACGACTTGATCCTGCAACTCGGTGGGACCTACTCACCACGCCGTCTGCGCCGGTCGCTGACCGCCCGTGGCACCTTGATCCAGTCTCACGGGGATGGCAACCGTTGGACGGGCCCGATCGGTGCAGTCGCGGCGGGTGCAGCACTCAATCTGTTCTCCAAACAGCACATTGCGACGTTCGTGGCCGACGAGGACACCGCGACCTTGGACGAGCTTCGGGACCTTATCGACGCTGGCCACGTGAAACCAGTCATCGATTCGAAGTTCCCCCTGGAACGGGCCGCCGATGCGGTCGCTCTGGTCCGTGAGGGCCGACCTGCGGGCAAGGTCGTGGTCAGCATCGGGTCGGGTGAGCTGTGAGATGAAGGCCGTCATCCAGGACGAGTACGGCCCCTATCGTGAGGTCCTGCGAATCCGCGATATCCCACAGCCCGTGGCCGGGGCCGGTCAGGTGCTTGTGCGAGTTCGGGCGACATCTGTCCACGCGGACGTGTGGCACGCAGTCGAGGGGGTTCCCTACGTCCTGCGGATCATGGGCTCTGGGCTACGGACACCAAAGCAGCCCGTACCCGGCACCGACCTGGCGGGCGAGGTGATTGCCACAGGTGCCGGTGCTATGCGCTTCTCTGTCGGTGACCGGGTGTTCGGCGAGGTGACCACAGCCAATCAGTGGAGTAACGCCGGCACATTCGCCGAGTTCGCTGCAGTGGACGAATCGCTGCTCGCGACCATCCCGGAGGGCCTGTCCTTCGAGCAGTCTGCAGCCGTACCCACGGCGGCCCTCATCGCGTTGATGAACCTCCGCGACCAGGGCCAGATGCAAGCAGGTCAGCGGGTGCTGGTCAACGGCGCTGGCGGCGCGGTTGGGGTGTGGGCCGTGCAGTTGGCCAAGGTGTACGGCGCGGAGGTCACCGCAGTTGATGCACCGGAAAAACTCGACGTGCTCAGTCAACTCGGTGCCGACCATGTCATCGACTACACCCGGCACGACTTCACCAGCATGGGAGTCCGCTACGACATGGTGTTCGACATCGTGTCGCAGGCACGGTTCTCCCAGGTCCGTCGCGCCCTGCAGCCCACCGGCACCTTCGT
>JALOLM010000404.1 GCA_025455985.1 Candidatus Nanopelagicales bacterium
CATCCAGGCACGACCGCAGCTGGGCCAAGGTGGCGTCGTCGGCGTTGAGCACCTGGCTCTCGGTCACCTCCAACTGCAGTCGCCGCCGGTCGATGCCCGCGCGGGCTGCCAGGTCGGCGATGGCTGCGGCCAAGTCGTTGCGGACGAACTGTCCGGTGGAAACGTTGACGCTGACCCGTGGTGACCAGCCGAGTTCGGCTTCCCAGCGGCTGATCTGCTGGCAGGCCTCGTCGATGACCCACAGACCGATGGCGCCGATCAGATGGCGGCGCTCCGCCACCGAGATGAAGTCGTTGGGCGGGACCAGACCGCGCACCGGATGCTGCCACCGGATCAACGCCTCGACATCGTTGACCGCTCCGGTCTGCAGATCGACCACTGGCTGGTAGCGCAACAGGAACTGACCTTCGGCAACGGCAGCGCGCAAATCGGATTCGATCTGGACTGCACGAAGCGCCGCGGGACGGCGTTGTGCCCTGCCGATCGACACGCAGTCGCCTCCCGCGGCTTTGGCCTCGAACATGGCGGCATCAGCGATCGGCAGCAGGTCCTGCACCGGAATCCTCGCGCCACTCCACGCCACCCCGATGGCACTGGCAGCGGTCAGGACGGTGTCACCGATTGCCACGCCTTCCTTGAGGCGCACCCGCAGCCGCTCGGCGCGCTCGGCCACCGCGTGAGCGTCACGATCCCCGTTGCTCAGCAGGGCGTACTCATCGGCACCCATCCGCGCCACAAGCGTCTCGTCGTCGACACAGTCCTCGAGCAGGCGCCCCACCTCGATCAGGTACTGGTCGCTGCGCTCCCGGCCGAGGCTCTCGTGGACAGACTTGAAGTCATCGATGTCGAGCATGTAGAGGGTCGCGTCGGTGTGGCCGGTGAGCAGATCCAGCCGGGTCAGCAGCGCGTCACGAGACGCCAGACCCGTCAGCGGATCCAGACGACCGGCCGCCTCGGGCCGGCTGGCGGCGGACATGTTGTGGGCCACGACCACAACCCCGTCATCGCCGCTGGGCTCCACCGTGATCTCGAAGGCCCCGTGCACCGGATCACCTGAGGTGGAGATCATGCGTTTGGTACCCCGGCCGGAGGTGACGACCTGGGCGTAGTCCATGACAATTCCGAGCCGGCTGTTTCCAGGGTGCAGGGACGACTCCGTGTGACCGACCACCTCCGACTCCGAGCGGCCCAGCAGCGTGAGCGCGGCGTTGTTGATGTTGCGGACCACGAAGTCCGTGATCGTGCCGTGCCGGTCACGTTGAGCCTGCAGGAAGACCATCGGATCGCGGATCAGGTCGATGGCACCGCGCAGACGGTTCGACAGGCCCTCGTCGGGACCTCTGCGCTCGGTGAGGTCGCTGAAGGACACCACCGCCCCGATGATCGCCCCCTTGGTGTCGCCGACTGCGGCCGCGGTGACCAGCACCCAGCGCATGGGCCCGCGACCCACTCGAACCCCCAGCAGGCTGTCCTGCACACACACGCCCGTGGTGATCGCTCGGGTGCCCGGCAGATCCTCCCCGCGCATCACGGTGCCATCGGGGTGGTAGTACATCCACTCCGGCGCGTCGATCTGCTTGTTGACGAAGTCGTCAGGGGTGCCCGAAACCGTCGCAGCGGCCACCGAGTTCAAACCCCTGATGGCGCCTTCGGCATCCAGCACGAGCAAGGTCATGCGGGGATCGTCGGAGGCCAGCGCCAGGGCCTGCTCCGGGTCGTCGCCACGCAGCAGGTGGCGGCCCGCGCGACGCATACGGGACAGTTGCAGGAGCCCGCGGGAGGCTTGTTCGATCATGCCCTCTGCGTCGAACAGACCCGGCCCGCTGGTCACGGTCCAGACATCGATGATCCGCGACGAGTGCGCGTCGGTCCGCAGGGCCGCGTGGACCGCAGCACCGATCTGGTCGACGTCGAGGGCGGATCGTGGATCCTTGACGGTCTGCACGATGAGTAGTTGATCATCGGACCATTCCCAGACCTGGTCGCGCAAAGCGACTATCTGGCGGACCTTCTTCAGTACCCGTTGCCGCTCCCCGGGGTCAGGCGAACCGTCTCGCTGAATCGTCACGCTCCAGTCGACGATCGTCAGAGCCAGGTGAGCGCCCGTGGTCAGCGTCCTGCGACCGAGATCCTGCAGCTCATGGACGACTTCGGCCTGCCGGTCGCGTTGTGCACTCAGCGTGACGCGAGTGCGGATCCGTGGCAGCAGGCGACCAGCGACGTGCGCCAGTTCCTGCAGCACGTCCAGCGGTTTGGCGCCGGGGCCGATCTCAAGGGCGATGGCCAGCTGTGTGCGCTGGCCGTCCGAACACGGCAATGCAACGTCTTCACCGGATTCGATCGCCTCGTCGCGGTCGAGAGCAGCACGCGCCAGATCGGCCAGGTCACCCTTGGACGCTCCCCGATCGGCCGCTGTCACCAATTCCATCCGCAACGGAGAGACCAGTTCACTCAAGACGGTCCGCAAGGTGTCGAGGAAGGCATCGACACCCTCGGCCTCGGAGAGTTGATCGAAGACATCGAGGCGCAGGTGGCTGAGCCGGGAGGTGCTGTCCTCGGCCGTCATCCGCCGACCTCCCGACCCCGGTTCGTGCCTGGTGGACCCCCGTTCCCCGGTGGCCATGTTTGCAGCGTAGCCATCCCTGGTGAACGAACCACGATCCAGCGCTCGGGCACGACACGATCAGCGCAGACCTGAACATCCGAATGGCCTAACACTTCGGTAGC
>JALOLM010000405.1 GCA_025455985.1 Candidatus Nanopelagicales bacterium
CGTCCGCTACCCGAAGTTCTCGTCCGCGTCGAAGTGGGTGGCGCAGGTCGCCGAGTTCAAGGACCGGACCAAGGGTGGCTGGAGCGTCGGCTTCGCGCGCAACGGCGACGCCTTCGAGTTCGGGATCGCCTCCTTCGACGAGGTGAGCGACCTCGGCCCGGTCACCCGTGCGCCAGCGGGAGCCGCCTGCCCGGCCTGAGAACCCTCAGAGCCCGGAGACCACCTCGATGCGCCCGGTTTCTGCGGCTTGCTTCAGCGCCTCGTAATCCCTGTCGTTCTGTTCGGCGTACGCGACCGCGAACCGCGCGATGGCCTTGTCGAAGACATCCCCGTTGCCCAGGTACGCCGCGATTGCGATCCGGTCACCTGAACGGGCGTGGGCCTTGGCCAGCGTCCACGCGCAAAGCCGCCCGTACATGAACAGGCGATCGGCGTCGATGTTGTCGACGTCAGCCGACCCCTTCCAGTCGCGCAGCTGGCGCACGTAGAAGTCACGGGGCTGACCGTCCAGCGGGCTGGTGATGCGGTGCCAGCCGAGGAAGATGTCGCTGGTGGACTGCATCAGCCGCTGCCCGGCGACGACCCGCTGACCGTTGTTGCGGAACTCGCTGCGCACGACATAGCGCTCGAGCACTGAGGCCTGCGCCTCCTTGGCCTGCAGGAACAGCGGGTCGTCACTGTCACGACCGAGCATGAGCATGATCCACGCCCGGGTTCCGACACTGCCGACCCCCACGACCTTCAACGCGGTATCGACGTACTCGTACTGGTTGATCAAGTGACGCCGATCGGTCGGCAGCGTGCGCCGGTACCCGCGCAGGACCGCCTCGATCTGCTCCCGCACGTCGATCGCTTCAAGCCCCGCCTGCTGGGCGGCGAGATCCTCCAGCCGCATGATCAAGGGCGGCTGGTTGATGATGCGTCGCTGCCCGTCGACGACCTCTGTGAGCTTCTCCAGGGCCTGCATCGAGTCCTTCGTGCGCGCTTTGGCGATAGCCTTCTCGGTCCGCTTGGTCGCCTTCGCGGGCCGGTTGACCCGCAGTTGCTGGAACTGTTCGAGGAAGTCCAGGCGCGAGTACCAGACCTCGAGGTTGGTCATCTGTGCAAATCCCGCCATCGCGATCCGGTAGGCGGCCGTGGCGCCCAGCAGCGTGCGTGCGCGCTGATCGGCAGTGTGTCCATTGGCGCGGCCCGCGATCTCCAGGCTGGTGACCAGCCGCTTCAGGTCCCATTCCCAGGGCCCGGGGGCGGTCTCGTCGAAGTCGTTGATGTCGAACACCAACGACCGCTCCGGAGAGCCGAAAACGCCGAAGTTCGCCAGGTGGGCATCGCCGCAGGCTTGCACCCGCAGGCCCGAGTCGGGGGTGGTCGACAGGTCACTGGCCATGACCAGCGCGGCGCCGCGATAGAACGTGAAGGGCGACACGAGCATGCGCCCGTAGCGGATCGGGACGAGCTCGGGGACACGGCTTGCTGCCTGCGACTCCAGCAAAGCGACGGGATCGGGCCGGTCCGCAGCCGGTTCGAAGGCGGCGTGGCTCGACCGCGGGACGTGCGCCCTGGCGCTCTTGCCTTTGGCCGCACGATCCGCCGGTGACAGATGTGATGTGTTCATACGGTTCCTTCTCTCACCTGGGTCTGCCACTGGCTGCCCGTGGCATCTCGACACGCCCGCACCGCTTCGTTCAGTGTCGGGTAGAAGCGGTCCTCGGGGATATCCGGTTCGAGGCCGTAAGCGTCCAGTTTGGTTCGCACCGGATCCTTGAGCTCGGCCAGGACCAGGCGTTTGCCTGTCCGGTCGAGGTCGGCCACAAGGTCGTCGAGCATGTCGCACGCGGTGGTGTCTACGTCTGTGATCGGCTCGGCGGCGATGATCACCCAGCCACCCTCGGGTAGCCGTTTGGCCGCGGCCCGGACCGACTCCCGGAAGGTGCCGGAATTGGCGAAGATCAAAGGCGCGTCGAAACGCAGGATGGCCGCGTTAGGGAGAAGCGAGTACGTGTCGAACCGCTTCGTGTCGTGGAAGCCGCGCATGCCCGGCACCTTCCCGAGCTCGGCCTGATACGGCCGCCAGGCCCTGCGGAACACGTTGGCCACCGACAACATCACTGCCACAGCGATACCCGGCAGCACACCGAGCAGGGTCACCCCGAGGAAGGCTGTGATTGACAAGACGAAGTCGGTCTTGCGCTGGTGCCACAGCCTTCTGGTGGCCGGGATGTCCGCCAGCGAAATGGCGGCCATGATGACCACCGCTCCCAACGTCGCCTGCGGCAGTGCCGCGAACAGGCCCGGCACTGCCAGCAGCATCACGGCAATCACCCCGGCACCGACCAGCCCGGTGAGTTGCGACTTCCCGCCGGCTTGGTCGGCCACGGCAGTGCGCGAACCGCTGGTGCTGACCGGGAAGCCCTGGAAGAGGCCGGCAGCCACGTTGGACGCGCCGATACCGATCATCTCCTTGTCGCCGTCGACGAGTTCGCCACGGCGTTCCGCGAAGGACGTTGCCGTGGAGATCGTGTCCGTGAGCGCGACCAAGGCGATGCCGAGGGCGCCGCCGAACAGGGGCAGGAGGTCCGAGAAGCTGACCGCAGGCCAGGTGAGTTGCGGCAATCCCTGGGGCAGAACCCCGACCAGTTTGACCCCGCGGGCTTCGAGGTCGGCAGCTATGGAGACCACCATCGCGAAGATGACCGCGACCAGCACCGCCGGGATCTTCGGCAGCCAGATGCCGGCGAAGAAGCCGACCAACTCACCCAGGAAACCGTCTGCGTCCACGGAGAAACCCAGGAGTTTGGGCAACTGCCCCACCACGATCGTCAGAGCAAGGCCGTTCATGTAACCCAAGATCGTGGGCTTTGACAGCAGGTCGGCGACGAAGCCGAGCTTGCCGACCCCGGCGGCCACCATGATGAGGCCGGTGAAGATCGCCAGCATGGAGGCCAGCGCGACGGCCTTCGCAGGATCGCCACCCGCCCCGGCCAGCGGCAGGATGGTCGCGGCGATCATCGGGCCCAGCGATGAGTCCGGTCCCAGGACAAGTACCCGCGAGGGTCCGAAGATCGCATAGCCGATGAGGCACAGGATGGAGGTGTAGAGCCCCGTCACGGCGGGCAGTCCCGCCAGTTCTGCGTAGGCCATTCCCTGGGGGACGAGTAACGCCGACAGCACCAGCCCGGTCATCACGTCCCGGGGCAGCCATGAGCGCTTATAGGTACGAACGGCCGTGATGCCCGGAACCCACGACGCGAGACTGCTCAACGGGCCGGGTTCCCTGCTGCGACGTCCACGAGCGCCTTGACGCTGACGCCCCGGGCGCGTCGCTTCTCCGCGGTCTCCACCGTGTCGGCCGGCACCAGCAGTTGCAGGCCCGCGCGGTGGATCCGGAACTCCAGAGGCGTGGCCA
>JALOLM010000406.1 GCA_025455985.1 Candidatus Nanopelagicales bacterium
AGGATCTGGGCGTTGGCAACAGCAGGGTCCGGATGGGCAACACGCGTGCGGATGTCCCATTGACCGTTCTCCCGCGGTGCAGGGTGACCGCCGCGGGTCAGCGGGCCGAATCCGGGGAAGCCAGCCTCGTCGGCCGAGGTCGGATACCCGTCATAGAGCGGCTCGATGCGCAGTCCATCCAACGTCGTGGAGACCAAAGTGCGGTCGAACTCCTTGCCCTTGAGCACCTTCTCGACTGCGGCAAGCCACTGCTCGCGGGTGGGACTGTAATCCGACGCAAGATCTAGGTTCTCAGCCACATTTCGAGGATAGTCCCGGGTCCATTCGGCGTACTCTGGAAGTCGGGTCCATTCGGCGTACTCTGGAAGTACCCGTTGGAGGCGATCATGAACGCCCGATCCACTACCCGTCTGACGGCCTCGCTGGTCCTCGCGACCGGCCTGCTCGCCGCCCCCGCAGTTCCTGTCACAGCTATCGATGCCTCGCCGGCTGCAGTGATCGCGGCCCCTGCGAAACACAAGTTGCCCGACCGATGCTGGCCGTCCTACAAACACGATCTGCAGCGACTACAGCGCCGCATGGACTACCAGATCGAGCACTACCAGAGCCACTACACGAGCGTGAATTCGTTGCTGGACAACATGATCGACGTGCTGACCAGCGGCTCTCAGGATGTGCTTCCCCAGATGGAGGCCGGCGTGGAGCAGTACCGCGGAACGCTTGCGCCGATCATCACCAAGGATCGAAACGAAGTGAACAAGCTGCTCGACAGCGTCCAGAAGCAGAACAAGAACTGCTTCAAAGGCAAGCGCCAAGACACGTTCTTGGCCGGGATGAAGAGTGCACGGTCGGCGTTCCGCGACCTCTTCCGCGCCTACGAGATGGTCCAGGGCGCTGCCGGTTACTTGACCACTGCGCAGACCGCCAAGGCGCAGGAGAAGTTGAACGAAGCCCAACTCGAGGCCGCCACGGTGGAGGACATTCTCGCGCAGGGCGTAAAGCAGATGCGCGGCCTGTGGTGATCAATGACCGCTGATGTGACCACTCGGGCGAACGGCCAGTTGCCGGGTACCGTCGGGCTGGTCCTGGCAACGGCTGTGTGGGGGTCGACGTTCCTGGTCACCAAGGACGCCTTGGACACCCTGTCTGTGGCCAATCTGCTGTTCTGGCGGTTCGGCATCGCGGCGTTGATCCTGCTGGCGGTCGCGCCGAAGCGCTGGTTACGGCTGAGCCCCGATGAATGGCGCAAAGGTGTCTGGCTCGGCCTGTTCCTCGGCGCTGGCTTCCTCGCCCAGACCGAAGGGCTGCGATACACATCCGCTGCAGTCTCCGGATTTCTCACCGGTCTGATGGTCGTGCTGACTCCCCTGGTGGCCGCGGTGCTGTTCGGCGAGCAGATCACCGGCCGGGGTTGGGCGGCGGTGGCAGTGGCCACGGCGGGCCTGGCGCTTATCTCGCTGAACGGTTGGTCGCTGTCCCCGGGGTCGGCCATCACCGTCCTGGGCGCACTGCTCTTCTCCTTGCAGATCGCGAGTCTGTCCCACTGGGCGACGAGGGACAACAGCTACGGACTGACAGCGGTCTCGGTGGCCGTCACCACCGTCGTGTGCGGGCTGGCGGCGGTCGCGGGCGGCGGCATCAGCGTGCCCACGCAGACCGATGAACTCGTCGCGATCCTCTATCTCGCAATCGGCGCTACTTGCCTGGGACTGGTGCTGCAGGCATGGAGTCAGTCCTACCTCTCGGCCACCACCGCGGCGATCATCATGACGCTCGAGCCCGCTTTCGCCGGCGCAATTGCGGTCTTCATCGGCGGGGAGGTCCTTACGACGCGCATGTGGGTTGGCGGGTTGGCCATCCTGGCTGCGATGTTCATCGCGGAGTTCGGACCGCGCCAATGCTGTGATGCGGAACTGCAGAGGGTCGAAGCGCTGTAGGTGCGACAGTGGTGCGGTGAATGATCGCGACGCCCTGCTCGACTTAGCCGCCGCCAAGGCCAAGGCTTACCTCGACGGCCTGCCCGAACGCCGGGTACCGCCGACCTCCACGACTGATGAGATCGCCGAATCCTTTGCCGGACCGCTGCCAGAGCTGGGGCGCGACCCCCGTGAGGTGCTTGAGTCGCTGTGCGCCAACGCTGAGCCCGGGTTGACCGCCATGGCTTCGCCGCGGTTCTTCGGGTTCGTGATCGGCGGCACGTATCCGGTTGCGATGGCCGCGGACTGGCTCACCAGCGCGTGGGACCAGAACGCCGGGCTGCGGGAAGTCACACCGGCGAATAGTGCGGCACGGGAGGCCGTCGAAGGCTGGTTCACCGACCTGCTGGGACTGCCAACTGGAACGACGATGGGCACGGTCACTGGCGGGCTGATGGCCAACTTCACCGGCCTGGCGGCGGGCCGCAACGCGGTCCTCGCGGCGGCTGGTTGGGACGTGGAGGCACTCGGTTTGCAGGGTGCGCCGCGTGTGCGAGTCCTCGTCGGCGAGGAGCGCCACGACACGGTGGACCTGGCGTTGCGGTACTTGGGTCTGGGCTCACCCGAGCCGGTGGCGGCCGACGAGCAGGGCCGGATCCGGATCGACGCCCTGGCCGAAGTGCTGGCGACCTACGACGGGCCGACGATCGTGGCCCTACAAGCGGGGAACGTGCACTCGGGGGCGTTCGATGACTTCGAATCGGCGATCCCCCTGGCCCACGCGCGCGGCGCCTGGGTACACATCGACGGTGCGTTCGGTCTATGGGCAGGGGCCTCTGCGCGCACGCGCCACCTTGTGGCCGGGTATGAACTCGCCGACTCATGGGCCACTGATGCCCACAAGACGCTGAACGTTCCCTACGACTCCGGTCTCGCGTTCGTCGCGAACAGCAAAGCCCATCGCGCAGCCATGGGCATCCACGCGCCCTATCTGGTGCACAGCCTGGGGGCGCCGGAGCCGATGGAGCTCGGTCCGGAGTTCTCCCAGCGGGCGCGCGCGTTCGTGTTGTGGG
>JALOLM010000407.1 GCA_025455985.1 Candidatus Nanopelagicales bacterium
TCCTTTGGCGATGATGCTAGAATGCGGCGATTTTAGCATCCGCCCGCGCGCTCCATGAGCCGACGCCCGACAACTCGCAGCACCAACCACCGACACGGTCTCGCAGCGGAATGAAGCTTCCATCCCGGCGCAAGCCGACGACCCTGATCTTCTGTTGCAGCTTTGCCGGAGCGCTGGCTGTCGGCTTCGCTGCAACGGCGCGTGCGCAGGGCGTGGATCCCTTCCGCGTCGATCCACGGCTGCTTGGCTTGCCCCCCGCGACACCGGTGAGACCCGCTGCCGACGGTCCGCTGGAGCGCCCAGTCGCTGAACCGAGGGCGGTCGAGCAGCCGCTGGTCGACGTGCACCCGCTGCCAGAGTCGCCCGCGGCGACAGCCGCACCCGCCGCACCCCCTGCGTCCGCTGCGCCACCGCGGCGAGTTGCCCCGGCGGTGGCCCCTGCGCCAGTGACCGAGCGGGCGGTCCGCGAGGCCGCCTCCCCGCCGCCCGTTGCACGCGGTGCGCCGGGTGCGACGCCGCTTGGGCCGGCGACGGCTGCCGCCACCAGGGAACCTGCAGGCGGCGGCCAGTTGCCGGCAGCACCTCCGACGCCAGCGCCTGCTGCCGCACCCGCGACCCGCCCGGCAGATGGGCCACCACTGTCGTTGCAGGCAGCCACCACCATGCAGCCGCCACCGGCGGAGAGCGATGTGCCGAGACCGGTTTTCCTCGCTGCACAACGCCTTTCGGGGGTTCTCGACCGCGAGGCCGTGGCCGAAGGGGAAGCCGAGTTGCGCAAGGCGGGAACAGTCGTCACCGCCGACCGGATGACTTACTGGCCGGTCGAGGACGAGGTCGAGGGGATGGGCAGTGTGGAGCTGCGGCAGGGCGATGACCGGATCTCCGGCACGCAGGCACGGTTCAAGCTCGAAGATCAGGTCGGTTTCGTCGATCAGGCCTCGTATTTCATCAAGCGACAGCCGAAGGTGGTGTCGCCCGCCGAAAGCGAGCCGACGACGGGTTTCGCGGCGCCGCGGGTGATCGCCATCAGACCGGGCCAGACCAAGGTCAAGAGCGACATGAAGCCGGCCGATGCGTTGACCGAGGCGCGTGGCGAGGCCGCGCGCATCGATCTGGAGGGTGAGAACCAGTATCGCCTGACCGCTGCGACCTACACGACCTGCAAGCCAGGCCGCGAGGACTGGTATCTCAGCGTTGCCGATCTCCAGCTCGACTACGACAACGAGGTGGGGACGGGCAGTGATGCCACGCTGCGCTTCTTCGACGTGCCGATCCTGCATTCGCCGTGGCTGTCGTTCCCCCTGAACGACGAGCGGAAGTCGGGTTTCCTGACCCCGACCTATGGTTCGAGCAACAGCAGCGGCATCGAGGTGATGGTGCCCTACTACTGGAACATCGCGCCGAACATGGACGCCACCTTCTATCCGCGACTGATGACCAAGCGCGGTGTCCAACTCGGGACTCAGTTCCGCTACCTCAACGAGGCATTCGGTGGGCTGTACCGCGGCGATGCGCTGTATGAGTACCTGCCGCATGACCGGTTGGCGGATCGGGATCGCTGGGGCGTCGCTCTGCAGCACATGCAGACGACAGCGGCAGGCTTCAGCGGGACGGTCAGCTATAACCGGGTTTCGGACAGCGATTACTATACCGACCTGTCGAGCCAGATCACCAACACGTCGCGCGTGCAGCTCCTGCAGCAGGGGACCCTCACCTACGCTGGCCGCGACTGGTGGAACGTGACGGCCATGGTCCAGTCTTTCCAGACCCTGGAACCGGACCCGAAGAATCCGGTTTCCAAACCGTATCGCCTACTGCCGCAGATTACCGTCAATGCACGGCAGCCGGACCTGTTCTCCACCGACAGTTCCTTCTACGGGCAGTACACCTCGTTCGTCCATCCCGAAAAGGCGCTGGTGGAAGGGCAGCGAATCGTCCTGCAGCCACAGATCTCGGTTCCTTTCGTGACCCCGGGATGGTACGTCACGCCGCGGGTGGGGGTGAACCTCACCCACTACAGCCTGTCTTATCCGACTGGCAGCCCGCTGCGTCCGGGATCCATCACCCGCACCCTGCCAATCTTCAGCGTCGATTCGGGGATGACTTTCGAACGACCGAGTGTCTGGTTCGACCGGGAGTACACGCAGACGCTCGAACCGCGTCTGTTCTACCTCAACATCCCCTACGAGAACCAGGACGACATTCCGATCTTCGATACCGGGCTGGCAGACTTCAACTTCGCCCAGATCTTTGCCGACAACCAGTTCTCCGGCTGGGATCGTTTCAACAACGCCAATCAGCTGACGGCTGCGTTGAGTTCGCGCCTGATCGATCCGGCGAACGGTGCGGAGGTCATGCGGGCGATGATCGGCCAACTGTTCTACTTTGCCGATGACAAGGTGAGCTTGCCGGGTACCGCCAATCGCAAGTGGGGGTCGTCAGACTTCCTCGCGGCATTCAGTGGCCAAATCTGGCCCAGGGTGTATGTGGACGCGGCACTGCAGTATGACCCGAGTGACTCGCAGTTCGAGCGTTACACCGTTGGCGCTCGCTATCAACCATCGCCGGGTCGGGCGCTCAATGCGAGCTACATTTACAATACCGAGGCTTCGGTTCCCATCAAGCAGGTCGATCTTTCCGGACAGTGGCCGATCACCGGTCGCTGGCAGGCGGTCGGTCGCTACAACTACTCCTTCCTGCAGAATACGCCG
>JALOLM010000408.1 GCA_025455985.1 Candidatus Nanopelagicales bacterium
GCCGCTGGTGCTCCTGCTGCTCGACCTCCACCTCGGCTTCGGACTCCTACTCCTCGCCACCGCGGCCCTCTACACCCTCGCCCAACCCGCGCGGCCGCCCATGCGCAGCACGCTCAAGGCACTCACCCTCGTCCTCCTCCTCGGCCCCCTGCTCCTGCTGTACCTGATAAGCAGCACCGTCAACCCACGCAGCTGGAGCTGAGCACCCGGCTGCCACGGACCACTTGAGGTGCGCCAAGCCCGGCGGAAGCGCGCTGGCGGTGTGCCTTGGCAGCCTCGCGATGCCCGGCCTGATGCCCACTTCGCGTTGACCGACTCGACCCGAGGGACAGATCCTGCCGCCGGTGTCGAACTCGACACCCGGGTCTGTCGATTACTCATGCAGCACTGCGCACTCCCCAGCGCGGCCTGGCGCCTGTGTCAGGGCTGCCGCCCATGAGCGGAGTTTCGTCCATTTTGGCCCTTCTGGGCCTCCGCGCCAACGCCCCACCTCCCAACCCCCGCCCCCGCCCTCGCCGGGCCGCTGCGGCCCTTTCTGGGCGCTTCTGGCGGCATTGGCGTTGCGCTGGTCATGCTGTGGCCGACCCACTTCGCCCTTCCCCCCGTGCTTGTGGGCCCTTCGCGGTGGTACATACCACTGTCACTCGCGTGGCCTACCGCACCATCCTTCGCGTAAGCCAGTGCACACCCATTCGCGTAGACCATCGCACGCCCTTTCGCGTAACCGGCTGCTACGGCCATTCGCGTGAGTCAGTGCCGCCGCCCTTCGCGTTGGGTGCTGCACGGTCCTTCGCGTTTCGCCGTGTTCCTAGGGCCTGCATGTGTTTGCGCGGGCCCCTGCGCTAACGCTTGTGCTAATGCCTGTGCAGCAGACGCAGTGACAGCACACGCGCAATACACCGTGTCGGTCCTTGCTAATGGCCCCGCGCATCGCAATGCTCGACACCCAGGAACTAGGGGAGGGGAGTGACGTGGCCGATCCGCGCTTGGCCAGAGTCGTGGCCATCATGAACGGCAAGGGTGGGGTGGGAAAGACCTCGCTGTCTGGGAACGCGTACTCGTGGTCGACCTGGATCCACAGGGCAACTTGGCCGAAGAGTTGGGTTACGTAGGGACAGCGACTGACGATGCGGGGGAGAAGCTGGCTACCGCAATGCAGTTCGGCCGCCCGGCCACGCCGGTCAGCCTGCGGGACGGACTGGACGTGCTGCCTGGGGGGGAGTACTTGGACGATCTCCAGAGTGTGCTCAGCACGCGCTCGGATGGCTCGAGTCGCCGTACCGACGCGCACGGCGCCCTCGCGGACTCGCTGGCCCCGATTGCCGGGGAGTACGACCTTGTGGTCCTGGACTGCCCTCCTGGCTCCCCGGTACTCCAGACCGCTGCACTGGGCGCCGCGCGGTGGCTGGTAATCCCGACCAGAACCGACGACTCCTCGCGCAAGGGACTGCTCAACGTCGCGCGTCGCTACATGGCGGCAAGGGAGCGTGGTGCCCCGGTCGAGCTGCTCGGGGTCTGCCTATTCGGGGTGACCACGTCTGCGAAGAAGGTCCGAGCCGACGCTCGCCATGATCTCGAGCGTGACCTGTGGTACGAGCGCCTCCGAAACCCTGGTGCGGCCGTCGAGGTCGTGCCCGGGTCTGCGGCATCTCTGGCATCCGACTATGCGCACCTGGCCGAAGAGATCCTTCGAACCCTGCAGGAACGCGAGTCGGTTGACCTGCGCGACGACTCTCCGGTGGGGGCTCCGGCATGAGCAGCAAACTCGGCGACACGGGGGTGGGGGAGTTGTTCGCCACGACGCCGAAGCGTGCGGCTGGCTTGGCCGGCTCCCTCGCTCCGAGGCCGCACCTGGCGCCTGTGCCGGAAGCTCCCGCCGACGACACGGCCTCAGTAGAGGCAGGGCCCGGGCCTGCCTCTACTGCCCAAGTGGAACCAGCTGCGACTCGCGATAGCGAACGGCGGCCCCGTAAGGCACCCAGCGCGCGGGCAAGTCGCGCAGCGAAGGACCAAGCGGACTCACGCGTCCTGATCGTCGTCTATGTCACCCAGGCCGATCTGGACTGGATCGGCCAGCAGCGAAAAGCGACCGACCGGACTAACGCCCAGATCACACTCAGTGCGATCGAGACCGCAGCCCCGAAACTGTCCGGGCGCGTGCACCCGACCCCGGCGGCGAGCCGGAAAGGAATGTTCGCGACATCGACGCAGCCGTCGTCCCGTCCCCGCGAACGCCACGTGCAGCTTGGTCTCTATGGGGTCCTGGCCAGCGATCGCGAGATCCTCGACCAGTTGGTAGCAGACACCGGAGCGCCGTCACTCTCCGCGCTCGTCAGGGCCGCCCTCGAGATAGCCCGTGCGGGGGAGTAGGTGCTATAGCGTCTACTAAGGCTCTCGCTTGGGCCACTGCTAATGCATTAGCCCTCGCGAGCGCACCGCGAGACATCACGAGGAGTCCAGTCCTGGGTAGGGCGCAGGTGGGGGAGTGGGGCCTCGACTTCTGTGGTGCTCGAGGCCGAACCCGACCCGGCTCTGGCGAACCAGTTGCGCGGTGGATCCGACGTGGATTGCGGGTTCCACAGGGCGCACCACTCCGCTCACTGTGACGCACGCCAATGAGCTCGAGACTGTGGGCACGGTGCTGCCCACGAATGTCACATCGTCGGCGCAGATTCGGGTCGACTGACCGAGCGACCCAGGACCGAAGTTCGCGCGCGCCATCCGGGCACGGTCCCCGCCTGACGCTGCAGGGGAGGGCCCTGGAGATGACCGTGTCGCGCAAGCCGGTCGGACAACGGCATTCTGACCGGGGACGACACCGCCCGCGTGAGGGGCCCTAACTGCGGGCGCTCGAGCTAGGCTCCCGATCACGTCGGTTCGTGCCTCACCGCGCATTTCGGCGCGGGTCGAGGGCGGTTCGGGGACTTCTGGCCGTGGTGACTCGACAGGACCGCGGAGTAAGCATGGATTTGGGCTCAGGCATGACCCAGCCGCGGACCCGGCAGGTGAAATACGGGGATGTGAGCCACACGGCCATCGCGCTCGTCCCGTTGCTGGAGTGGATCCTTCCCTGGCGCACCGGTGCGCACGGATCCGTACGATCGGGACGGGCGAGGCGGTCGGTGCGATTGGGGGGTGGCTGATGGACGGGCAGGATGTGTTCGACCGGGAGGCTCGGGCCTACGACGCTTGGTACGACTCCCCGGATGGTCGAGTCATCTTCGCCAATGAATTGGCTGCGGTCCGGCTGCTCTGGCGCGGGGAGTACCGTCCCGCCCTGGAGGTCGGTGTCGGGTCCGGGCGGTTCGCCCAGGCCCTGGGGATCGGGCACGGGATCGACCCGGCCGTCGGGGCCTTGGCTATGGCCGCCCGGCGGGGGGTCGGTGTGGTGCAGGCACGAGGTGAGGCTCTCCCCTTCTCCAGCGGTGGCCACGGTGGGGTCCTGATGGTTGCCACCGTGTGCTTCGCCGAGAGCCCCGAGGGGGTGCTCGCCGAAGCTGCTCGAGTCCTGCGCCCGGCTGGCTGCCTGATCCTTTGCGCCATCCCGGCGGACTCGCCCTGGGGCGAGCTCTACTCGCTGAGGAAGTCAGCAGGGCACCCGTTCTACCGGTTCGCGACCTTCTACACAGTGGCGCAGTTGTTGGTGATGGTCGGTGATGCCGGCCTTGTCGTCGATGGACATGCCTCAACGTTGGTCAACCCTCCGTCGGACCCTGCGCGCCCGGAGACCGCGCAGCCTGAGCTGGTCACGGGTGCGGGATTCGTGTGCCTGCGGGCGCGGCGGCGCTGAGGGTTCGGGCGGGGGTCCTAGAGGCGCTCGACCGTGGTTTCGAGGGGGATCGCGTTGATGATGCTGTAGGCGAATGGGCACTTCTCGCGGGCTGCCTGCTGCCAATGGTCCAGCGTCGCGTCGTCGGCGTCGCAATCGACGCGAACGGTGATCGTGACCAACTCCATCAACGGCTTGTCGGCGAGGTCGTACACCCGCGAGACATCCGCATGGTTCTCTGCGACGACCTGAACGCCGGCCAACGCCACGCCCTCCATCGAGGCCAGTGTGATGACGGTGGCCGCGTAGCAGGCGCCCAGTCCGAAGAGGAAGTACTGCAGCGGGTCGGGGGCCAACCCGGCACCGCCGAATCCGGGAGCGATGTCGGCGTGCAGCTG
>JALOLM010000409.1 GCA_025455985.1 Candidatus Nanopelagicales bacterium
GACCGTGGCGGTCGCCACTGCAGTGTTGTTCGACGGGTTGGGATCGATCAGCGGCGCACTCGCGGATGCGGTCGAGGTCATGGTGCCGGCATCGGGAGCCCGCACGACGATGGCAAGTGAGCGTGTCTCCGCCCGCTTGACCGGGCCCAGATTGCAGTTCACCACCTGGCCGGCGACGGAGCATCCGCCGGCCGACCCCGACGTCGACACGATCTGCACCGCCCCATCGATCCGCGTCGAGAGCGTCGCGGCCGGTACGGGGCGTGAGGAACATCGGTGCGAAAAGTCACGCTAAGCGCTGAGCAGGCGCTCAGTCGCACTCGTGGTCGGCTGGGGTGCTGAGGGGTCGTAGGGCGCTGGCAGTGCGGGACTGGAAGGCGTAGTGGCCGTGGACGTTGATGTGGCTGCGGACATACGGTGACAGGCGGGCAACGCCCTGGTCGTCGACGGGGTAGCCATCGGCTCGCAGCTGTTTGATGATCGCGTCAAGGTAGACGGTGTTCCACAAGGTGATGCAGTTCAGGACCAGGCCGAGGGCACCCATCTGTTCTTCCATGCCTTGGCGGTAGCTCTCCCGGAGTTGGCCTTTGCGGCCGTGGAACAGGTGGCGAGCCAGGTCGTGGCGGCCTTCTTGGAGGTTGCGCATGGTCTTGATCTGGCGTCGGTAGGTGCCGTCATCGATATCGGACAGGACGTGCATCGTCTTGAACGTCCGCCCGTAGTGGGCGAGCGCGTCGCCGACGCGGGTGGGTTTGCCGCCGTGGGCGAGCATGCGGATGACGTCGTGGGCGCTGACGGTGCCGGTGTGGATGGAGGCCACGATCCGCAGGATCTCTGACCAGTTGGTGCTGATCCGGTCGGTGTCGATCCGGCCGCGTGCCGCGGCGTTGACGGGGCCGTAGTCGGCGGCGGGGTCGATCCGCCACAGTTTCGTGTCGGGCAAGTCGGCCAGTTGGGGCCGGTAGTCGAAGCCGAGCAGGTGCAGCAGGCCGAAGACCATGTCGCTGTAGGAGCCGGTGTCGGAGATGATCACCTCGGGGCGGGTGCCGCCGTCTTGACGGTAGAGCAGATCGATGACGTGCAGGGAATCCCGTGGCGTGCCGGACAGGACCATGCCGGCGATGCCGACGGCGTGGTCGTTGACCAGGTTCAACAGGGTGGCGCCGCGGCCGCGGCCGAAGTACTTGGGGTTGGGTCGGGCGTCGATGCTACGCACGGGGACGACGAAGCGGATGCCATCGACGGCGGCGACGAGCCCTCCGCCCCAGATCTGGGCGAGGTCGATGTCGGCTTGCGCGTCGATCAAGGGTGCGTTGGCTGCCGCGTAGGTTTCGGTGCGCAGATAGTTCTGGTCCACATGACTGATCCGGTCACGGGTCAACGCGGTAACCCCGGAACTGACCACGGGGGTGAACCCGATGTTCAACGCGTGCGCGGTCAAGGCGGCGGCGATGCTCAGGTGCAGGTCCGCCAGCCGGGTCCGACCCCCGGACACGGCGGTGAACGCGTCCACGAACCGTGGCTGCCAGGCCATAACTTCCAAGATCACGTCGGCGACGTCGACGCGAGGCAGCATCGCCTGGCAGCGGGTGCGCAGGTCCACCAGGCTGGGTGGGTCCGGGATCGCGTCCAGCTTCGCGGTGTGCAGCCGCCCATCGCCGTCGATGCTGGCGTCACCGGATCCCAATCGGTCGGCGGCGCGGCACCACGAGTCGTCCAGGGCGCGGGTGTGCTCGGCCAGCAAGCCGTCAGCGGTGTCGGGCAGCTGCAGGGCGTTCAACACCGGCCGGCGGGCTTGGACCCACGCCGACCCGGTCAGCAGTTTCGCCTGCGGGTCGGCCCAGCGGCTGGATGTGGTGGCGTAGATGTCGCGGCGGCGCAGCGCCTGGTGGAACTGCTCCAATACACAGAACACGTACGCCGACCGGTGCACGGTGCCGTCAGGCCGGTCTTGTGGCATGACCAGCGGCTGCCACCAACCGGTAGGCACCACGTTGAGGTCAACGTCGGCGGCGGGCAGGAAGCTGGCCGGGACTCGTCGGGTGGGCTTGGTAGCCATCAGCTCCGGCAGGCCTTGGAACGCTTTCAGGGTCGGTGCGGTGGCTGGGGTGGAGCCGAAGTCGATGACCGCGCACATTTTGGGCAGGAACCGGCGCACGACCGCGTACCGTTCGACGATGCTGGCGCGCCAGGCGCCGCCGGGGTCGGCGTCTGGTGGTGGGGTGACCGCCGTGATCCCGGCGACCGCAGCCGCCAGATCCTTGCGGGAGACCACCTGTTCGATGGCGTGCCAGACCGTGGCGATGGTGACGTCCTCGCCGGAGTCGGCGGCGTCCAACAGCACGGCAGCGGCGGTGGCGCAGATCGCGGCATCGCGGGACAGCCGCGGGTAGCGGCGCAGCGAGTCGGCCTTGGACTGCCGTTGCGCGCGAGCCATCAGGTCGTTGGTCATGAGCACGTCGAACAATTCCAACGCGTCATCGGTGGCCTTGGTCTGCAATTGCACCACCGTGGCCAGTAGCGTCGCCAACCTGCGTGAGGAAGGATGCCGCCGAAGTGCCGGTGCTTTGCCCGACATCCCCCAGCGGGCCAGTTCAGCCACCCGCCGAGCCGGAACCACCGCAACGGCCCCCGGATCGACTGCCAAGCCGGAGACTTCTTCGATCCGGTCCAGGGCGGCGACCATCGCCTTGCCC